>NZ_BTPW01000009.1:0-115674 GCF_036246185.1 Lactiplantibacillus paraxiangfangensis | reverse complement strand
TTAAACAACCGGCTACGGCGGTCATTGAACTATCGCTGCCCAGCCGATCTAATGCCTGAACTAGCTTAGCAACTAGACCACTTCTAAGAATAGATTCTTAGTGTTGCACTTGATTTGACAATTGAGGAATATTTTTTATTTTATATTCGAACGACAACTGTTTTTCTACCGTCTGTATCGACGCACAAAAAAAGGCTGCAGCCAAAAGCCGCAACCTCTCTATTATGCTTAATAATTAAATACGCTACTACGCTGCGATTTTAGCCAGCAATTGTTCCGCATCCACGAGCACCTTGGTCGGGTCCTCACGCGCATCCCTTAACGTGCCCAGTGGCTGGAGTTTCATTGCGGCAAACTCAACGTGCCGGGACTGAAAATCACGGTGAAAAGGCACCAGTTCTTTGGCGGGTATCGCCTGACAAACTGCCGCTGGAGACGGGTAAGTGTTCATAACGGTATAAATTGTTGGGTTGGTTGCAGTGTACTCCATACTAAATTGCAACGTTCCTAAATCTTCAAATAGTTGCTGATTCAAATCAATATTTTCCGAGTAGGTTAAAATAATTTCATCTGCTAATGGTAACCAGCAGTGATTTAAGAGCCAAGTATAATTCGTATGCGTCGGTCCAGATGATTTCAAATCAATCAATAAGTCGTCAGTTTTAACAAATTGTAAGTCCATCCAAAAGTTTTCTAATTGGTCAGTCGATTTTAATTCTGATTGCCATTGATGTTGTCGCTTGGCGGGTATCACCTGAGTCCACGTTGCGACGTCGTAGTCACAATGAACAATGGTGACAGATCTGCCCTGATCACACAGAACGTTTGCCAGTGCGAGTGTTAATAAACTCTTACCACTCGCCGTTTGCGTACCACCAATGAGCAGTGTACGCGGTTCTTTTTTCAAATTAATTACCCCAAATTTCTTTTTGAATTACCCACAGCATAACCGGTGATGCAACTAAAAGCTAGCCACCTACCGTTCCTTAACGGGGTTGAAAAATAATTAATGAGAACTCGCTGATAATTTTGTTGGCAAATTAAATCCTAGGTTAAATATCGGGCGTTCTCTCATAAAAGTGAACTAACGTCCCGGCTGCCAACAAGTTAAATTGTCACGCGACTCATTAATGTAAGACGTGTACAATTAAAACTGACACTATTAATTCCAACAAAAGTTAGTTTATCAACCGTTAAATGAATTTTCACTAACAATTTGTGTTTTAATGTTTAACTAACTAATTAAATTTCCATCTTATGTACAAAGTTTAAATCCATGAAACCGTTGTCAACGCTGCTATACTGGTACTATCTCTTCTTAAATCAGACAATTTTTCATTTAAATTGGTCCCAGCGCCACTTATTTGAGGTTACAATCCTTGACTAACTTTGGAGGTAAATTAAAAAATCGCCCGGAACTTTATTCCGGACGATCGATTAATATTTAAATACAAACTAAATTTCAATTGCGCTAAGCTCATTAATTAATGCGCAAGGATTCTCTCGCTATTTTGCGGTAACGTCAGTAAACGCGGTTTGCCAAAGTAATACCCTTGTTTGACTTCAATTCCAATTTTTTTACTCAATTGATTGTCCGCTTGCGTTTCAATACCTTCCAAAACTAATCGCACGCCGTATTCAGCACTAATGGCCCGCCAAAAATGAACGCGGCGTTGCATTTCTGGTTCTTGAAAGTCTTGTTTGAAATTTTGTAACGCAAATTTGATCTCACTGGCATAGGGCAATAAGTCCCGAATTTCAGTAAAGTAGTTTTCCCCGCTACCAACGTCATCCAAAGAGACTTCCATACCATTTTGCAAAAAGGTTTTAATGTGTTTCAATACCGAATCGGTGCAGTACGTTTGAGTACTCTCATCTTCAGTTAATTCAACAACCAACTTAGTCGGGTAAAGTTGCTCCTGACACTTGACGAGCGCATCTGCGATGGTCGTCGTCATTAGCTGCTGGCGACTAATATTCACCGAGCATTGTTCAACTTTCGGGGCTAGCACCCTTGTCGTTACAACTAATAATTTGGCAAAGACCTCTGGATCAATGTCATCAAATGAGGCTGGTAAGCGCCAACCTTGGGCCGTTTTTTGCCGAATCAAAAGTTCAAAACCACTAATCATTTTCGTTTGTGTATAAATTTGTGGTTGCACAAAGAAGCGATAAACTGGTTCCATATGAATCCCCCCGCTTACAAACTTGTTTTTACTAAAAAAGGTCAATACAATGTGCTAATTTAGTGCGTAAATACAATTAAACGTATAGACTTGACTATATAGTAATCTTATCTGTAAATTAATTAAAGGGGCTTTTTTATGAAAGTTATCGTCATTGGTTGTACGCACGCGGGAATTGCCGCTATCAAGCAAATCTTAATCAATTATCCAACGGCTGAAATCACCGTTTATGAACGTCAAGAGAACATTTCTTACCTCTCTTGTGCGACATACTTACATATTGAGGGGACCGTAAAAAGTCTGGATGAAACTTTTTATGCTGAACCAGACGAATTTGTGAAACAAGGCGTCAACATGCGTATCAGGCACGATGTCATTAAAATCGATGCTGCGACGCACACCTTACTGGTACAAAATTTAATCACTAAAGAATTTTTCAACGACACTTACGACAAATTAATCATGGCAGCTGGTTCAACCACCGCAATTCCAGCAATTACGGGGATTGAGAATCCTAGGGTACTGCTCTGTAAGACTTATGATCAAGCCCACGACCTTTGCCAAAAAACGGTGTCACAACCACGGATTGGAATTTTAGGTGGCGGCCGAATTGGAATTGAACTGGCAGAAGGCTATGCCAAAAGCGGCCATGAAGTCACACTATTCCAGCGACCTAAATACTTACTCGATAAATACGTCGAACCGAATTTGTCGCTAGCAACCGCTAAACTGCTCATGAAACACGGCATTAAAGTGTTAACCAATACAACGGTCACAAGCTTTGATGAAGATCCAGATGGCAGTTTAGTCATTGCGACTCAGGATGACCGTTACCACGTCGACATGGCGGCAGTTAGTGCCGGCATGTTACCTAACACTAAGCTACTCAAAGACCAAGTTAAGACAACGTCCGATGGTGCGATTATTACGGATGACTACATGTACACCTCCGACGAAGCTATTCTGGCCGCTGGGGATGTGGCGGCCGTCCGTTTAAACATTACCGATCAAAATACCTACTTGCCATTAGCCTCACAAGCCGTTCGTCAAGGCGCACTTGCTGGAATGAATGTTGGTGAACGCCGCGTTCGGACGCTGGGCTCTCAGCTCACCTCCGGCATGTTAGTCTTTGGTCATACCATTGCTGAAGCCGGGCTGACTTTAGAAGCAGCCAAAGCGGCCCATTTAAACGCTGCAACCGCACATTATGAAGGTCCTTACCGGCCAAACTTTATGCCGGATGCTTACGAAGTCAACATTAATCTGGTTTATGATCGCAATAATCGCCGGGTACTCGGTGTACAACTGATGAGCCAACACGATGTCTCCCAGTCAGCCAACGTGGTCTCCATGCTGATTCAAAATCACGGCACCATTGATCAGTTAGCCATGGTCGACATGTTATTCTCACTTAATTTCAACAATCCTTTTGACTATTTGAATTTAGTAGGCCAAATTGCCGTGACACAAGAAAACGGCTATGCCCGCAGTTAAAGCCTGTGCCAAAAGACGGTTAGCTTGTGAGCATTAACGTGCACTCAGTGATTATTCCTGGGTTTGGAATGGTCGCTGAGTGCGGGTTAAGCGGAACAAGTTGCCTTTTGGCGCACGTTTCGACCATAATAATCGAAAACAGTCCTTTCAGAAATATTTCTGAACGGACTGTTTTCGTTTTGTCACAGCTATTTATGGAAAACTTGTTTCATCTAGCTTAATGCTACCGAGCAGCTAACGCCTTAATTGGGTTAGCACGTGCAGCGCGCCGGGCAGGTAAAATTGCGGCCAACCACGCAATGACGATTGCCAAAATAAAAATCATTCCAATGCTTTGAAGATGAATTTGGACGAGCGGATACCCCGCAATTTTATACAGCCAATGGTTGAGCAAGGCTCCGAATCCATAGGTCAAGCTAGTTGCCAAGACTGCACTCAGGCCGCCTAGCATCAACGCTTCACTGGTAAACAACCGCCGAATGTCGCGCCGACTTTCACCGAGCGAACGCAAGACGCCAATCTCCTTCATCCGCGCACTGACGGACATGAACATCGTAACAATGATCATCAGTGCCGAAACAATCAGCGAAATACCAGCAATTGCCGCAAGCACCGTCGTCGCAATTCCTACATACGTATTCACACGGTCTAGGGTCGTTGAAATACTGTTGGCAGAAAATTGTTGCTTTCCATTGACCTTTAGCTGGTTGATTTCATCGACGACCGCCTCATTCTGGTTACGCATGGACACCCGCACCGTTGCAAAGGTCGGCTGTTTAGACATCCCGGCCCCCTGCGCCATCGCTTGCATGGTCGCATAGTTCACGGCATTTAAGCTCGCACCCGACGGACTATCCACAATCCCTGAAACGGTCAATTGCCGGGTCACAGTAACCGGCTTGCCCTTCGCATTGACCGTCTGATACGACACGGTCACCGCACGACCGACCAAATCCCGCCAATTCGTTGCGGACCATTTTTGGGCAATCGTCCGTTTATCCAAAACAATCTGATTATCACCCGAAGGACGGTGCCCTACTTTCAAGCTTGAGTTAGGGTCCGTACTGGTCCAGGTCGTCAATTCTGGGGCAGAATACCGGTCATTGCCCACCATCACGGTCGCATTAGTCGCAGAAATTCCGGGCTCAACGTCAATCACGTGGTGCAGTTCCCGCAAGGTCTGTAGTTGTTTTTGAGAAAAGGTCTTCATGTGTGAAGCAATCGTCCCCGCAAGCGCCGGGTCAACTGCGACCGACTGTTCCTCTTGATCCTTACCATTGCTACTGTAGCGCATGACCGTGATCGACTGCGGATCAACAACGTTGTTGACTTGGTGGTTAATGTACCCCCGAATCCCATTTCCTAGACCGGTAAACAGCATCACCGCAAATAAACCAATGGCGGTTCCTAGCACGATCAAGCTGTTCCAACTCCAAGTAAACCGCATGTGCCGAAATGCCGTCGCAAATGAGACGTGCCATGGCAATGGCCGCGCAGCAATCGTTTGCTGCGGCGTTTCCGCTGAATTTTGGGCTGGGGTTGCGGGTCGCAAAACGTGCTCGTCTTTGATTTGACCATTTGCTAAGCGTTCTACCCGGTTAGCCGCCTGAGCCACCCGTTCAGAGTGGGTCACGCAAATCACCATCCGCCCATCCGTGGCAATTTTTTGTAAAATTCGCATCACTTCAGCCGTATTTTCAGCATCGAGGGCGCCGGTTGGTTCATCCGCCACGACAATTGGCGGGTTACCGGCAAGGGCCCGGGCGATGGCGACCCGCTGTTGCTGCCCACCAGAAAGCTGATTGGGATATTTTTTGACTTGGTCCGCTAACCCCACCTGCCCTAACAACTCGTGTGCCCGGCGGAGTCGTGCCGCACGACCCAACTTGGTCATATCTAGGGCCAGCATCACGTTTTCTAGGACGTTCAAATGTTGAATTAAGTTATAACTCTGTGAAATATAGCCAATCGTTTCACGGCGGTAACGGTCTAGTTGGCGTTCCCGTAAGTGATCCAGTGTCTGCCCATGGACGGTAACCGTCCCATCAAAGTTGCGATCCAGCCCGCTAATAATATTCATTAGGGTAGTCTTGCCCCCTCCAGATTCCCCTAAAATTGCAACAAATTCACCTAACTCAACCGATAAATTAATCCCTTTCAAAACCGGAAAGGCCTGCTTACCAATGTAGTAACTTTTGCGGACATCCTGCACTTCCAAATAAGCCATACCGTTGCCCCCATTTTCCTATACCAATTCTGTCTAAGCTTAGCACCCACTAGCTTAGACGGGGGGATTAATCCGTTGGTACCGCATGTTTACTTATTTAGGGCGTGTCGTAATAGATGGTTGGTTTGTGACTATTAACGTGGCATCATCGATGATTAAAGAAGGACATTCTGTTATTGCTGAATCCAAGCCATTTAGATCAGCACTCAGCCCTGATCATCAAATGACTAATTGCTGCGGCGATTTGCGCCCGTGACAACCCTTGTTGTTGTCGTTGATAGGCGTAGCTGTCACTTTTTAACATCGCAAGGACCATGTCAGCTCTAAAAGTGAGTTCGGTCGCATCAATTTCACCGCTAACTGGTGCCAAGACACGTTTAAATAAGTCGACCAGTTGTTGGTACAACGGACTCTGATAATAAGTCGCCATCACAGTTGGACCAGTTTCAACCGCCGTTAACAATTGTAAGCGCCGCTCACGAAAAGCTAAATATTGCGCTAACACTTGCTGAAACTGCGTCACTGGTTTGGCCGTTGTTTGGGCCAGGTACTGTTGACCCGTAGTGATGAATTGTTGAATAAAATCAAATGACAAGGCCAAGCATAATTCGCTCTTATTGGGATAGTTACGATAAAGCGTCCCCGTACCAATCTGTGCTGCGCTGGCAATATCTTTCATGCTCACCGCACTAACTGAGCGTTGTTGAAATAGTTTAGCCGCCGTCGCCATGATTTTAGCTCGATTTTGTGCTGCATCTTTACGCATTTTGACACCCACTTCACGTTTTTTACTCAGCTTACGCTAACTAGACTAGCTTGACAAGTGGAGCATGCTCCACTTATAATCAACTTACTTTTACACTTTAAAGAAGGTCAACTAAATGCTTATTTTCGCCTATGGTTTAATTATTGGTATTTTTGTCAGTTTAATCGGTGGTGGTGGCGCTGCTTTATACCTCGGCGTCCTCACCAGCCAAATCGGCTTAACAACTGCGGTGGCAGTGCCGACTTCCTTATTAGTGGCCCTACCCGCATTGTTCTTCGGTTTTCTAACCCAAATGCGCATCAAGAATGTCAACTTTCATGTCGGCAATCAAATGATTTTGGCCGCTATTCCTGGCATATTAGTGGGAACAATCAGTGCGCAATTCATCCCACAAAAGTTATATAACTGGATCGTTGGTACTATCTTTATCGTGATGGGTGACATGGTACTACTTAAAGCTATTCGGCGGCAAAAGAAATCCCATAAAACGGCTCAGCAAATTTGGATTGCCCGTGGTTTCGGCTTACTCAGTGGGCTGATGGTCGGTATCGGCGGCTTAAGCGGTGGTGCGACCACGGCGGCTGGGCTCACCATTTTGGGGTTGACCGCAGTCGAAGCTGCCGGCACCGCCACCTACGTACTGACAACGATGTCGGCAATTAGTCTAATCGGACACCTATTCACCAGTACTTTTGCTTGGCAAGCTGGTTGGTTATTGATGATTGGTGCCATTATCGGTGCAATCATAACACCCCTTGTGATTCGCCGATTAGATTTGGACAAAGTCAATCGGGTCCTAACGCCATTTCTCGGTTTACTGATCATTTACTTTGGCGTCAAAATGTTTATTTAGCACGCCAGTTTAAATCTTAGGTTTTTTCGGCGCTTCGCCGGCAGAATCAGTGGGCCGTGGGGTCGGCTACGCTAAGGTTGTTTTAAACAAACTAGTCAAGTTTGATAGAACCCTCAACATAGCTGGAAGTTGTCTATGATAAATTTGGCCTTCATCGGATGCTCGGAGGTTGCCACTGATGGCATTGGTCGTGAAGGTGGCCTTAGACCGGTGAATTTCCGGCCTTAGACCACGGACGGTCCGGGACAATTGCGGGTTTTGCAACTGTTCCGGGCGAGGGGCTAGACCGCTCCCCAGGCTAGCCCCGGTCCCACGACCGCTTGTCATCAGTGGCAACCGGAATAGCTTACAAATAGCTGATCTTTATGGCTTTTAAATTTGACTTTCAGCCTTTAGCTATAATCAAAAAAGTTCCCATTCAGAAATGTGATCATCATTTCTGAATGGGAACTTTTTGATTATCTCAGACGTTAGTCAGATAACGTCATTTTAAATGTCACAGATTTACATTTCGTCTGGTGCTTTAACACCTAATAAACGAAGTGATTCTTTCAAGACGATGCTGACACTCTTAACGAGGGCCAAACGTGCATTTAATTCATCATCTTCAACTAAGACCTTGGTATTTCCGTAATACTTGTTGAAGGCCTTGGCTAAATGAATCGCATACTTAGCAACGACGGATGGTTCATATTCGGCACTAGCGCGAACCACCGTTGCTGGGAATTCACTCAATAACTTCAAGGTATCCCAAGCAGCGGGATCACTCAGGGCCTGGCCGTCAGCTGCAAGTTCTGGGCTACCGGCTTTACGTAAGATGCTTTCAGCGCGGGCGTGTGCGTATTGAACGTAAGGACCAGTTTCACCTTCAAAACGAACAACTTCTTCCAAGTTGAAATCAAAGCTGTTCATCCGTTCGTTCTTCAAGTCATGGAAGACCACGGCGCCAATCCCAACGGCATCGGCTACGGCGTCCTTGTTATTCAAGTCTGGGTTCTTAGCTTCGATTTGTTGATGGGCCAAGCTGACCGCGTCGTCTAAGACCTTGTCTAACAAGATTACACGACCACTCCGCGTTGACAACTTCTTACCACCAGAAGTAATCAAGCCAAATGGAATATGGTGAATCTGGTTAGCCCAATCAAAGCCCATTTCAGTTAAAACAGCCTTTAATTGCTTAAAGTGATTGGTTTGTTCGTTCCCTACGACGTAGAGTGATTGAACAAAGTCGTAAGTCCGCTTCCGGTAGATGGCAGCGGCCAAGTCCCGGGTAATGTAAAGCGTTGCGCCGTCAGATTTTTTGATTAAAGCTGGGTTTAAGTCGTACTTGCTTAAATCGACAACTTCCGCACCCTGGCTCTCATGGAGCAAGTTTTTGTCTTCCAAGATATCGACAACTTCAGCCATCTTATCGTTGTAGAAAGCTTCACCCTTGAAGGAATCAAAATCAATGTCCAACCGTTTGTAAATTTTCTTGAAAGCTTTTAATGATTCAGAACGGAACCATGACCATAAATGGGTGGCTTCTTCATCCCCATTTTCCAACTTTTTGAACCATTCACGGGCTTCGTCGTCCATTTCAGGATGGTCCACGTCTTCTTTATGGAAACGCACGTAATATTTCAACAAGTTGTTGATTGGGTCAGCTTTAACTTCTTCTTCGCTCCCCCACATCTTGTAGGCGGTGATCAGCTTACCGAATTGCGTTCCCCAATCCCCTAAATGGTTGATCTTAACAGGTTGGTAATCCAGTTTGCTTAAAATGTTTGCTAACGAGTTCCCAATAACGGTTGACCGTAAATGACCCATTGAGATGGGTTTAGCGATATTTGGTGATGACATGTCGATTGGCACTTGGCCCTTGGCACCCAAAGTTCCGTCACCAAAATGACCTTCTTGCGTCAAGACTTGGTTTAAGATGTCCGCTGAAAAAGCATCCTTTTTCAAGAAAAAGTTGACGTATGGTCCCATGGCAACGACCTTTTCAAACTGACTTTGGTCAATCTTTTCAACCACGTCGCCAGCAATCATCTGTGGCGCTTTGTGCATGATTTTAGCTAACGTAAACGTTGGGAAAGCCAAGTCCCCTTGTTTCGACGTCTTAGGTTGTTCAATTTTGCTTAAAATGTCGTCCTTTGATAAATCTGGTAAGGCTGGTGCTAATGCATCCGCCACGAGTTGTTTGTAATCCATGTTTTCCTCCTCAGGTATTGGGAACAAAAAAAGTCCCCTACACATCGTTAAATATGTAAGAGACGAGACGTTCCCGCGGTACCACTCTAATTGATATTACATCCACTTTTATTATCGAATTGTCGTCTTCAAAAGCGCGCTTCGAACGGGACTGGGTTCGGCTTCCATCAACCCGAACTTGCTAAACCAGTACTTGGTCCTACTATTCTTTCTCGTTAGACGTGTAAATTTAACCAAGCGTTAGTATAACAGACTTTACTAACTTTGACTAGCGTAACGCTAAAACCATATTCTGGTGTGCAATCCCATCTTCTAAGTAGACCGGTGACACTGGCTGAAAACCAAATGAGCGGTAAAACTGGTCTAAATAGTGTTGGGCTGCAATGTTGATCTGCGTGGTAGCTGGCCACGACGTCTGAATCTGTTGAATCGCCTGTTGAACCAATGCCTGTCCGTGGCCACCGCCGCGAGCCGCCTGACTAACGATCACCCGCCCAAAACGGGCCTGCTGATCTGGTTCCTGCATTAATCGCGCGTACGCACAAAGTTTTCCCTGTTCATCGGTACCAAGTAAGTGCACGGCCGTTAGATCCAACTCATCCACTTCTTGGTACGGACACTGCTGTTCGACCACAAAAACGGCGACTCGCAACTGGTAAATGGCATGCAATTGCCGGGGTGTCAACGCATCGAATTGAATTGCCTGAAATTCCATATTAGCACTTCCTAAATCATTATTGAATAATCGTTTCAGGCCACAAAAAAAGACATTCAACTGAATGCCTTAATGACGGTCCGTACGAGACTCGAACTCGTGATCTCCTGCGTGACAGGCAGGCGTCCTAAACCAACTAGACCAACGGACCATGGGTTACGGGAGCTGTGCGAGACTGCTCCGTATTGAAACTAAAGCGGGTGACGAGAATCGGACTCGCGACGCAAGCTTGGGAAGCTTGAATTTTACCACTAAACTACACCCGCATTCGACAACAGAAGTTAGTATAGCATACATTTTTTCTGTTGTCATGGTTATTTATAAATTTTTTATGCTTCTGGTTCTGGAACTTTTTCTGGCTGAGGTGCGGCCTTAATGAGTTTCGCATCACCCTTGCGAACAACCGCACGGTGATTATATTCATTCACAACTGGTTCATCGGCTTTATCAAATTCCTTGATTAAAATCAAGACTGAATTTTCATACACTTTTTCGATTTCACCTTTGAAGTCGTGTTCCAGTGAAGCAAATTTCTTACCTTGGACGTAATCGCCATTTTTTAATTCTACAGCCATGTGTTAACTCCTTAATTAAAATTGATAACAAATATTATCAAAAAAGTTCCGCGCATGCAAGCCTAAATTACTCTTTCACGGCATTTTCTAACGTCGATTCAGCTTCTTCACTGCTCAATTGTTCGTCTTTAGACCGTTGACGCAGTTCGCGAACGGCTTTTACGTACGCTGGTAGTAACACTGCACACGACCCGATCCACGCCAATGGTTCCGACATACAAGCGCCGGGATAAGCCAAAAGGCGAACTAAAATTAAGGCCGCAAAGACCCGCATGAACAGTTCTGCCGCTCCGGCTAAGGTTGGAATCGCACTGCGTCCCAACCCTTGGAGCGTATTCCGCATAATGAAGAGCATTGAGAGGAAAATATAAGTACTTCCAATAATGTTGAAGTACGTCTGTGACAAGTTTAAAACGGCCATGTCTTGATGACCAACGAATAAGCCGACTAACTGTTTGCCCCAAATAATTTCGATCAACCCAGCGGCAACACTAAAACTTCCCGACAGCCACATCGTCTGTTTGACCCCTTTGATAATCCGCTCATACTTGTGAGCACCAAAGTTTTGGGCGGCAAAGGTCGCCATCGTCACACCAAACGACATTAGTGGTTGGGTCGCCACTTGGTCGATTTTTTGAGCAGCCGTGGTTGCGGCCACTGAATTGGTCCCAAGACTGTTCAGTGCCGCTTGTAGGACGATCGTGCCAATCGCAATGATCGACATTTGAAACGCCATCGGTAACCCGACGTTCAAGTGGGCCTTAACTTCTGACCAAACCAATTTGAAATGACGCCGGCCAATGTGTAAAATCGGCACTTTCACAATGATGTAAACCAAACACATCACCGTTGCAATCAACTGTGCCAAGATGGTCGCCCAACCGGCACCCGCAATGCCCCAATGGAAACCTAAAATGAATAGGAGTTCCAATCCAATGTTAATTAACGAACTAATAATTAAAAACCACAACGGTGTCCGACTATCTCCCAGGGCACGAATAATGTTTGATAACAAGTTAAACGCAATCGGGGCTAGCATCCCGCCTAACATGATTTGTAAAAAGGTCCGTGCATCGTTCATGATATCCGGTGGTGTCTGCATCAGGACTAGGATATGATCCACAAAGAACATGGACAAAATCGTTAAGATAATCCCAACAATCAGACTGACCACAATACTGATGGCAAAACTACGCCGAACGCCCTTATAATCCTTGGCACCAAAGTACTGGGCCGTGAGTATTGAAAGCCCGGCCGTGAGTCCTTGAGCGAACCCGATAATTAAGAACTGGACACTACCAGTTGACCCAACGGCAGCTAAGGCTTTAACGCCTAGCGTCTGTCCCACGATCAGTGTGTCTGATAAACTGTAAAATTGCTGAAAAATGTTTCCGATTAGTAACGGAATCGTAAACCAAAAAATTAGTTTTAACGGTTTCCCTTTTGTTAAATCGTTCATTTTCGCACCCCTTTCATATATTAAGATGGTAGCCAAGCAACCGTTTTCAACATCTACGAACTGCTAAGCAAACTTTGCTAGTATATCAACTTTAGATGGGGAATACTAGTGATTTACTCGAAAATATTAAAGTACTTATTTTTTTGACCATTTATCCGCATTTTAATGAATTAGCCCTCAGCAATTGTAATAAATTAGCCTACCGCACAAAGGAAGTCCCCCACCACGTTACGACTAATAAAAGCTACTATACTAAGGCCAAATCATTCAGGGGTGTGATATTATGCGACAATTTTTACAACGATTAACGCTGGTCCTCCTAGCGACTGGCTTACTAACGGGCTGTACGGCACAAGCTGCTCCAATCAGTACCACGTATGGTCAACATATTAGTCTCCAAGGTGGCAGTAACGTCCAAGACTTGGGCGGAATTACGACAACCACCGGCCGTAAAATAAAGGCCCACCGCTTGATTCGCAGTAATCAGTTGGCGCACCTCACGAAAGCGGACACTAAAATTTTGACCAACCGCTATCAAGTTAAAGTGGTCACCGACTTGCGTGCTCGTAACGAAATTCAAACGG
Organism: Lactiplantibacillus paraxiangfangensis; assembly: GCF_036246185.1. Classification (NCBI taxonomy): domain Bacteria; kingdom Bacillati; phylum Bacillota; class Bacilli; order Lactobacillales; family Lactobacillaceae; genus Lactiplantibacillus; species Lactiplantibacillus paraxiangfangensis. Next base: position 102,622 of record NZ_BTPW01000009.1, on the reverse strand, counting down.
CACCGGATGTGGAACTCGCAAACGTGACCTATGACCAAGACAGCGTGGTCACTAACGGTCAAGTAACGAGCAACACGCTTCAATATTACCGTGACCTCGTTGCCACCCCCGTTGCACGCCGCGGGTACACGGCCCTGTTTCACCAACTCCTGACTAATCGCAGTGGGGCTTTGCTGTACCACTGCACTTATGGAAAAGACCGCACGGGAATTGCGACTATGCTGATCTTATCCGCTTTAGGCGTTTCAAAAAAGACCATCCTGAAAAACTACCTGTACTCAAACGTCAATCTCGCTCGGGGCTCCCGACTCGCCTTCAAAGATCCGGCAAAACCTAACCAATCGTTTAAACACGTCACGGCCGCGGACCTCAACGCCGCCTATCAAGAAATCAATCATCAATACGGGTCGACGACTAATTTTCTCCGACGCCTAGGTCTCACCCCGGCCAAGCAGCACCAACTCCAGCAAATGTACCTAACCAATCGTTAAATGACCATTCTCTTACCGCTTCGTCAGGTAGGGTTGCGTGCCTGAGTGTTTACACTAAAACTTTCAAGTCTAAATTTTCTCTTTCAATCATTAATTAGAAAAGATAAATTAAAAAATAAAAAATTTATATTCATCGCTTATTCTTCTTTACTTAAGCTCCAAATGACACCTAGAGCACCTCATAGCGTGTTATAAACAAAATAATATCAATCCAAAAAGATGAGTAAACGATTAAATTTTTATTTGACCAAATGAGATTATGGTGGTATTTTCTAATCAAGCATAATTATAGAACGTATCGATGAGGAAAGTAGTCTTGCAATCCCGTTCAGTGAGCCTGGAATAGTGGAAACCAGGTCGGCGAGCACTTGATGAAAATGGCCTCTAAACGGCACCGCCGAGCATTTGCTAGGTGATGACAGCCAGCTCCTGTTACCCAGCTACCGTATGAAAACGTACGGGATAAGATCAATATCGTGAGGTATTGATAAACTAAGGTGGTACCGCGAACGGCAACTTCGTCCTTTTGAGACGAAGTTGCCGTTTTTTATTCTCACTAAATTAAAGGAGTGGTCATTATGACTGTTATTAGTAGTAATTTAGGGTACCCCCGCTTGGGCGAACATCGCGAATGGAAACATTTATTGGAACACTTTTGGAAGGGACAGTTGGATACTGCCACGTTCCACGCTCAGGCCAAACAACTCCGGTTGGCTAATCTTAAAAAGCAACAAGCATTAGGTATTGATCTCATTCCAGTCGCCGACAACTCCGATTATGACCACGTGCTTGATACAATTGCGTCTTTTGGCGTCATCCCCGCCCGCTATGGTCACTTTGACCGGCGACTCGATTTACATGATTATTACGCGCTTGCCCGCGGCACAAAGGATGCGGTAGCTTCCGAAATGACAAAGTGGTTCAATATCAACTACCACTACATCGTGCCTGAATTTGACGACGTTCACTTTCGATTATTAGATAACCGGTGGCTTCGCTACTATCAAGAAGCCAAAGACGAGCTCGGCATTACTGGTAAACCCGTTATCCTAGGGCCCGTCTCATTCTTGAAACTTGGCAAACGTAATGGCCAATACTTAGACGACGCGACAGTCGCCGAACTGCTCCCCCAACTGCTCCCACTCTACGTGCAAGTCTTTCAAGAATTAGCCGCAGCTGGCGTCCAATGGATTCAACTAGACGAACCGACCCTCGTCAAAACGACGCAGCCAGCTGAACTCAAGCCTTATCAAGATGCTTTAACCCAGCTACACGCAGCGGCACCAACGTTGAACATCGAATTACAAACTTATTTTGACAGCTTAGATTTATATGATCAGATCGTCACGTTGCCAGTCCAAGCCATTGGGTTAGACCTCGTCCACGACCACGGTGAAAACTTAACCCATCTTTTACAACGTGGCTTCCCGGCCGACAAGGTTCTCGCGGCTGGTATCATTGACGGTCACAACGTCTGGGCGTCCGATTTGTCAGCTAAACTGGCCCTCATTCAACAACTATTAGCAGTTGTGCCTAGCGACCACCTGTGGTTACAACCAGCCAACTCCTTGCTACACGTGCCAATCACGACCGCAAATGAAACTAAAGCTGATTCCGTTTTGCTTGGAGGCTTAGCCTTTGCGGACCAAAAATTGGCTGAACTCAGTACGCTGACTGAAGCTGCTAACAAGGGAACTGCCAGCGTCCAAGCTGCTTTTGACCGCAACCGTGCCAACCTGGATGCCCTCAATCAATCCAGTCACCGTAATAACCAAGCCGTTCGTGAGGCGGAAGCACACCTTGCTGATCAAACGTTTGAACGTCAGGCACCGTTTGCCACTCGAATTCAGTTACAACACGACCGGCTGAACTTACCGTTACTACCGACAACGACGATTGGGAGTTTCCCACAAAGCAGTGAAGTCCGGTCTAAGCGCGCGGCATGGCGCAAGGGCAACTTATCCGACGAAGACTACCAGGCCTTTTTACACGCCGAAACGAAACGCTGGATTGAAATTCAAGAACAGCTCGGCTTAGACGTACTCGTACACGGTGAGTTTGAACGCACTGACATGGTCGAATACTTTGGTCAAAAGCTGACCGGATTTTATGCCACCCAAAATGGCTGGGTTCAATCATACGGCTCCCGCGGGGTTCGGCCACCAATTATCTTTGGTGACGTTGCCTATACGCAACCAATCACGGTCGCCGCTTCGGTTTACGCGCAAAGTTTAACCACTAAGCCAGTCAAAGGGATGTTAACTGCCCCATTAACCATCATCAACTGGAGCTTCGTGCGTGACGACATCCCTAAGGCCCAAGTTCAAAACCAAATTGCGCTGGCTTTACGCCAAGAAGTGGGTAATTTGGAAAAAGCGGGCATTAAGATTATTCAGGTCGACGAACCCGCGCTCCGTGAAGGGCTCCCCTTGAAGGCCCGTCACTGGCAAGCCTATTTAGACGAAGCCATCTACTCTTTTAAGATCACAACGACTGGCGTCCAAAATGACACCCAGATTCATACCCACATGTGCTACTCGAACTTCGCTGACATTATTGGGACCATCAAAGCCTTAGACGCCGACGTCATTTCGATTGAGACCTCCCGTTCACACGGTGAGATCATCAGCGCCTTTGAAACGACCGGCTACGACAAAGAAATTGGTCTAGGAGTCTACGACATTCACAGTCCCCGCGTCCCAAGTGTCGATGAAATCAAGGCCAATATCCAACGAGCCTTACGCGTCATCGATGTTCACCAATTTTGGATCAACCCGGACTGTGGTTTAAAGACGCGGCAAGAACCTGAAACCCGTGCCGCATTGGCCAACATGGTCGCCGCCCGTGATGCCATTCAGTCTCAACTGAACACGCCCGCCAAGTAAAGGGGTGATTTTCTATGGATTTAAGACAAGCACTCAAGCAGCGTGTCCTGGTCGCGGACGGTGCCATGGGGACCCTCTTATATGGTAACTACGGTATCTCCTCGGCCTTCGAAAATCTGAACTTAACGCATCCCGACACGATTTTGCGTGTCCATCAAGCTTATATTAGTGCGGGTGCCGATATTATTCAGACGAACACCTACGCCGCTAACCGGTTGAAATTAGCCCGCTACGACTTACAAGACCAAGTGACCGCCATTAACCAAGCGGCGGTCCAAATCGCTAGTTCTGCCAGGCAGCACGCGGATCACCCGGTCTACATTTTAGGCACGATTGGCGGACTAGCCGGTGATACCGACCAAGAGATCCAACGGGCAACCCCCGCCGCTATCGCTGCTAGTTTAACGGAACAACTCGACGCGCTCCTAGCAACCAATCAGTTGGACGGCATCTTACTCGAAACTTACTACGCCTTACCCGAACTGCTGGCGGCCCTCAAACTCGTCAAGGCTAAAACCAATTTACCGGTCATCACTAACGTTTCAATGCTGGCACCGGGCGTCTTGCGGGATGGGACGACCTTTGCTGCGGCCATTCGGCAACTCGCTAAGGCGGGCGCCGCTGTCGTCGGGACCAATTGTCGGCTAGGACCGTACTACCTGGCCCAATCGTTTGAACACCTGGCCATTCCCGAAAACGTCCAACTCGCTGTCTACCCTAACTCCGGGCTACCGGGGACCGACCAAGACGGCGCGGTCGTTTATGACGGCGAACCCAGTTACTTTGAAGAATACGCGGAGCGGTTCAGACGGTTAGGGCTCAATATTATTGGGGGCTGCTGCGGGACGACGCCGTTGCACACCGCGGCGACCGTTCGCGGATTGACTAGTCGCACGATCATTCACCACAAAACGCCGACCCATCAGCCGTCAGCGACGCCATTAGCCCCAACTAAGGGCCAACACCCGTTTTTAGCAAAGGTTGCGACGGCTAAAACCGTCTTGGTGGAAATGGACCCGCCCCGAAACTTCGATACGACTAAATTTTTCAAAGGGGCGCAACGCCTAAAGGCTGCCGGTGTCGACGGGATTACCCTATCCGATAACTCCCTCGCCGAAGTACGAATTGCAAACGTCACGATTGCCGCGCAGTTAAAACTAAACTACGGTATCACCCCGGTCGTTCACCTGACGACCCGCGACCATAACTTGATTGGCCTGCAGTCTGAAATCATGGGCTTACACAGTCTTGGAATCAACGACGTCCTCGCAGTGACCGGCGATCCCGCAAAGTTAGGCGATTTCCCTGGGGCCACTTCAGTCAGTGATGTCCGTTCCGTTGAACTGATCAAGCTCATCAAACAGTTCAACAGCGGTATTGGCCCAACCGGGAAGTCCCTCAAACAAGCAAGCGACTTCCGCGTGGCCGGGGCTTTCAACCCGAACGCTTATCGCACCGACGTTTCCGTTAAGTCTATTGAACGCAAATTGGCGTACGGGTGCGACTACATTATTACCCAGCCAGTATTCGACCTCACTAACGTCTATGCCATGGCTGACGCCCTTAAAGCAAGTGATATCCACGTCCCAGTATTTGTTGGCATCATGCCGCTCGTGTCCAAACGTAACGCCGAATTTCTGCACCACGAAGTTCACGGCATCCGGCTACCGAAAGCCGTTCGCGACCGGATGGCACAAGCGGAATTAGACGGCAACGAACGGGAAGTCGGTTTACAAATTGCTAAAGAATTAATCGATGGGGTTTGTGAAGTCTTTAACGGTGTTCACATCGTCATCCCATTTAATCGCTTTAAAACGGCCATCGAACTCGTGAACTACGTACAACAAAAAAATCTAACCACAACCCATTAAAACAAAACGCCTCTAAAGTCCACTTTCATGCTAAAATTAGACATGAACTGCGAACTTGGAGGCGTTTTGAATGTTTCTCATAATTCATATTATTGGCTGGTTATGGCTAACCGTAATGGTGGCCCTCGGACTCAGCCGCAAAGCGGTCAAATCAGCTAACCGCTACTTAATTTTAAGTCGGCTTGGTTATTTACTTCTTATTGTAACGGGCGTTTATTTGGCCACTAAAACGTTCACCGGTAACTGGTGGCTGACGTTGATCAAGGCCGTTTTGGGTATTGGAACAATCGGTTTGATTGAAGTCGCCTTTGCCCGCAAACAAGAGAGTCATCTCACGGGTCACCTACTGGCGTTGCTCAGCCTCGGTATTTTGGTGACGGTGATTTGCGGCGCCCTTCTGCACTGGAATCTAACTGGTAATTGGATCTAAAAAAGCACCTAGAATTTAAATTCTAGGTGCTTCCGATTACGAATTGCGATTACTCAAACGTTTCATTAAATTGCGACGCATGCGCATCTTTTGGTTATGCTCCATAAAGATCAGGCGTGAGGTTCCGTAGTTAAACAGCCCCACGAGGACTTGATCAATGATTTTGACCAGTAATGGTCCCCAGAACAATAATGAGATCCCTACGAACATAATCAGGGTATCAAAGAGGTACGATAAGCCCCGTGTCAGCATAAACCCGATGAACTCGCGGCACCAGTGCCAAAAGTCAGTCGATTTAGAGTGGAAGACGACCGCTTTATTGGTAAAGAAACTGAATAAAGTGGCCAGAATCCAAGCAATTGTGTTTGAAAACAAGTAGTGTTCGAATAAAATAGAATGTAAAATCCAAAAGGCCAACACGTTTACGAGTGCGGCCATAAAACCAAAGATTGCGTATTTCCAGAAATACTGATATCGCCGGTAGACTTTTGTTAACCACTGCACTGTCATTCGCCGCCGTTTCTAAAGTATTATAGTCCCAGTTATTAAAACAATAGCAATATCATAACGCATTTGGTGTCGTGCTGACAAGCACGCACCCAAAAATTGGTGTTCGTTATGAACGTCAATTATACTTAAACTAATCTGCAATTCTTTTTGGAGTGAATTCAAATGTCAACTTTACCTTTAATCTTTGGGCTCGGTTTGGCCTGCCTACTACTGCTGATGATCTTGATCATCGCACTGGTTCACGGGCACCGCGTCAAACAAGATGCACAAAAACAGGCCACCTTACTGAAATCCATTCGAACCCGGTTAGTTCAACAAAGTTTGGCAAACCAAGAACAGGAACGGCGGTTAACGAAACTGCAAACCCAAAACAACGGTTTTCGTGAACGCCTTCGCCAATCGGTGCCTCATCCAATCGAAGTCCCACATACACGGCGGATCACCGCTAATTCACGGGCAATTTTCCGTTCCTACGTCATTGGGCTGGACTATTACCAAAAAGAATTCGAAGCTGCTTTAGCCGATGCCAGCAAGCGCGGTTATTTCAAAATGTACGACGACTACAATGAATCCGGGCTTAAAGCCGACTACTTATATGATAAGAAGTATAAAGTTGACGCCAATGCGAACATTGGTGAGATTCAACTCGTTGAAGAAGTCGATGGTCCCCAACGGTCCGTGCGCGTTGAATTAAAAGTTGCTGATCACGGCTACACCATTGGTTACCTACCTAAGAAACAAGTCAACGAAGCCTTTAACGTCATTGATATTTACGCTAATTCCGTCATGACGTTGTCTTCCAAGACCCATTTAACGGGTGGCGAATGGAAAATGGCAATCGATGCGGTTGACGAAATGCAATACTTAAACGATCCCAACGCTAAGCACCGGGATTTACAAGATTACGGATCCATCGATACCCCACTGAGAATCAAGACTGGGAAAAAATCCTACTTCTTGCAATTCACCTTATACGAAATGGAAATCAACAACGATCAGATTCCACTGTATAGCCTCGTGGATACCATTGATGGCCAGCGGGGATCCGTCGTTCAAGTGGACGCCGCACCAATCACGTATACGGTATCAGTTGAAGCGGGATCTAAGCTGGGCAGTAAGGTCAGCGTCATTCCTGAACAAATTGACCGGGTTATCTGGGTGCCCAACTGGAAACAATGAGGACGATTACCGATGAAAAAATTATTATTAGTCACGCTTTTATTAATTAGTATCGGGGTCATGGCATACGTCGACGTTCAGATCATTAGCCAAACGCCCTACCCAAGTTTATCGCAACAATAACCGTCATAAGGAGGCTGCGACGTGTCAAAAATGCTTACCATTAGTGCTTGCGGTTTGCTCTTGTTATTAGCGGGATGCACGTCACAGGCGCAACCGAGTCTCTCAACGACTCAGGAAAATACCATCGCAGCTAACAACCGCAAAACGGCGGCTGACCAGCAAGCGAAGGCAGAGGATGCTAGTGCGGCCAAACGGGCTGGCACCCAGTACCAAGCAACCGACGACCACATTACTGGCGCTGACAAAGCGGCCGCTGCGGTCGATCAAGTCCTGAACGCCCCTAAAGCACAACTTTTTGTTGCGGTACCAAACGTTAACGTCGATGGCAGCGGCCACCACTATTACCAGGTGAACGCCTTCGCCAAAACGGCTAACGGCCAACGGGGACAAGTTTTAGCCCACTACTTCGTTTACTTGGACGGTAAAATTACCACTAAACAGATCGACTAATCATCAAACAAAATATCGCGCCCACTTCGTTTATCACTTAACGAAATGGGCGCGATATTTTTGACTCTCAAGTCAGGTTCAGGACCATTTTTTAGCTTGAATCGAGCGCCAATCATGGATGACTGGAAGCGGGAAGCATGCCAATTTTATTACTACTAACGTTGTTATATCGGTTAATTAGTAATCATTTTTACCTTTCACCCTTTAGCTAAATCAATTGAAGCAACCATTACTAACCGTTAGATATTCATCAAAAAAGGTTTCTTTTTTTCTGCTTTTTAGTTATAATTAACAATGGTGTTAAATATTTATGCCCCAGTGGCGGAACTGGCAGACGCGCAGCGTTCAGGTCGCTGTATTGGCAACAATGTACAGGTTCGAATCCTGCCTGGGGCAATTTTTAACAGATAGTCGGTTTAGACCGACACGAACCTCCGACTTGTCGGGGGTTTTATTTTATTAAAAATGCTCTAATAGTTTCCTGACGAAACATTAAGGACTGCAGTACTAATGAATTACTTTATTCAATAATTATTCTTTTAGAAAATGTTACACCAACACTATTTCACGTACTTTAGTCTCCACATCCACCTTTTTGGTTATATTTATGCAAAAAAGTTTCAGAATTTCATGAAACAGGCTTTGCAAGCTTCCAAAGAGGTGTATACTAGTCAATGTTGATAAGAAGTCAACGTGATGGCGGTATTGGCGAAGTGGTTAACGCACCGGATTGTGGCTCCGGCACGCGTGGGTTCGATTCCCACATACCGCCCTTGGTATTAAAAGCAATTGCTTTGTAATGAACAACAGTTTTAGTGGAACTATTTCATTGTAAAAGAGGCATATCAGTCAAATGCCAAAATTGAAATATATTGTTTTAGATTTGACGCTTATTTTCTTTGTTATCAGTCTAGTTTTTGTTTGGCAAGTGGTAGTGTTTGGGCCTTTGAGACACTACGCTGTTTTGCCAATAATCATTACTGGTATTTTGTTTTTTTACTGGTTATATTTAGTTCTTAAAGATTATAAAGCATAAGTCGAGTAGTCTGTTTGTGATAAGGTATCGTATAATTGGACTGTAGTCCGGCATTATAAAGTAAGACATGAATGTGTAGATTTTCATGTCTTACTTTTAATTTTGTATACTTTAAAATCCTAAATTCGACTTGAAGATATAGTAGCTAGGTACTCGATTACAAATCAAGTACCTAGCTACTTTTTTACTTCAGAAGAGAAAGTTCACAATAAAACTAATCTACATTATTTGTTAAACCACCAATGATAGGAACTACGATACCCCATATAATTTCCATGCACAGATGCGTTCATTTCACCCGTTTGGGCATGAACTCCAGAAAGATATCGTTTCCAACGTGCTCGAGTATACGCATGATTCTTAGTTACATGCCGCCATGTCTTGTTATGCTTATAATTAACAAGAGGATCTAGATCCTTAATCACTCTATCATCAGAACTCGTAGTCCGCAAAACCTTTTTTCCCTTAGTCTTGTAGTTTACTTTCACACGAACCTTTACACAAAAAGTCTTATTCACTGTATAATCAGTGATAGCAGTGTATTGAGTCGAACGCTGTCTCTTTGATTTACTGTAACCATAAGCAGAGCTATAAGGAACAATCAGAGGCGTATCAGAACTAGATTTAAAATAATCACCAGCTGCATCCTTTACTGCTACAGCTCCCAATTGACTAACAATATCTTGTTTTTCAGCATTAGACATCGATTCAAACTTTACATAAGCACTATGTGCATCGCTTACAGCTTGATCAGCATCGGAATCAGAGATTCCACTTTTCTTTGCCGTTGTAAGATTATATTCTCGCAACCAGCTCGCATATTCTGGAACAGTATACTTTTTCCCCAATACTGGCTCAGACACTTTCTTACCTATAGTATCTGCACCCGCAGTAGCAGTCATAGTTCCAGATGCAATTGCACCACCAATCATAACTAATGCGATTCCTCGTTTTACAAACATGCTAAAGCTTTCTTTCTATAAAAAACAATCCACATTTAATTAAAACATTGTGATTTTCCCTTCAACATTCACAGTAGCACAAACACTTAAGTTTGTTAATTTTCTTTATTAAAATGACTGGCCCTAGCCAGTCAACTTTTTTCACTCTTCAAACCATTCTTTTAAAGCCATCCCCGTCCGCGACGTCGGAACGTCAACCGACGCACGCGGTGTCCCACTATACATGATTTGACCGCCATACCGGCCAGCGTCTGGGCCCACGTCAATCAACCAGTCCGCCTGACTGATCACCGCTAAATTATGCTCAATAATAATTAACGAGTTCCCCGCCGCAACTAGTTCATCGAATAACTTCAATAACCGGGCCGTATCTTGCAAATGCAGCCCTGCAGTCGGCTCATCCAACAAATAAACGGTCCCCTTTTTCCCTAATTCGACCGCCAACTTCAACCGCTGAAGCTCACCGCCAGACAACGTTGTCAACGGCTGCGCCAAGGTCAAGTAGCCTAGACCGACCCGGTCCAAATCATTTAACTGGGTCGCGACTTTAGGCGTCTCCTTAAAGAAGTCCTTTGCAGCCGTTACGGACAGCTGTAAAACGTCCGCGATGGTTTTTCCGTGATACGAATAGGACAACGCCGTCTCGTTATACCGTCGGCCGTGACACAACTCACAGGTCTGCACAACGGGGTCCATAAACGCCATATTCGTAATCGTGACACCCTTCCCCTTGCACCGGGGACAAGCACCCTTACCGTTATAGCTAAACCAACTTGTCGCCACGCCGTTCGCTTTACCAAACAACTGGCGCACATTATCTAAGATTCCTAAATACGTCGCCGGGGTTGAGCGGATATTGATTCCCACCGGTGTCTGTGCCAAGTCAATATACTCCGTATGCAGTTCCTGTTTTAACGCCGTTACTAACGAGCTTTTCCCCGAACCGGCTACCCCGGAAATCACCGTCATGATTCCCAACGGCACGTCAACACTCACGTCGCGCAAATTATTTTCTTGCACGTGGGTTAAATTAATTTGACCGGTTGCGGTACGCTCTGATCGCCAAGTATGTGACCGTCGTAACCAGTTTCCGGTCAAAGTGTCTGATTTCAGTAACTCGGGATAAGTCCCCGTGAAAGTCACCTGACCACCAGCCGCGCCCGCCTGGGGTCCCATTTCAACAATGTAATCCGCAAACGCAAACATTGCCGGGTTATGTTCCACGATCAATATCGTATTGCCTTTATCCTTTAGCTTAGTCAGCGCCCGTTTGATTAGCTGAATGTCATGCGGGTGGAGCCCCACACTCGGTTCATCCAAAATGTAGACCATGTCCACCAAGGCACTCGTCAGGTACTTCGCAATCTTAATGCGTTGCGCTTCCCCACCGGACAACGAACTGGTTCCCCGATCAAGCGTCAAATAGCCTAATCCAATATCCACTAGTGACTGGATCTTAGTGGTTAATTCCCGCACGACGTCAACTGCTAACGGCACGTTAACGGCCGCTAAGAAGGCCAAACAGTGTTTGAGGTCCATCGCGCTCACTTCAGCGATATTCTTCCCATTAATCTGATTCGTCAATACTTCCGGCTTTAACCGGGTGCCGTGACAAGCCGGACAAGGTTTACGCGTCACGATTGCCGCGATGGCATCGCGATGATGCTGCGCTTCCTTCTTGCCAATGATCGACCGCCGAATTCGTGGAACGACCCCTTCGTACAAAGCCGTGCGCGGGAACCCTTCGCCCGGATGATCCAGCTTCTGTTGGGGGGCGTGCATCAATAACTCGTACTCCGCTGCAGTGTAGTCCTTAATGGGCTTGTCATCGTCGAATAAGCCGCTCGTCGCGTACCGCCGCCAACGCCACGTGTCTGGCGAGAAACTCACAAACGTGATGGCCCCTTGATTCAGTGACTTCTCCGGGTCAATTAACTGATGTTCATCAATATCGTCAACGTAGCCGAGACCTTGACAGGTGGGACACATTCCTTGGGGCAAGTTGAATGAAAACGTATCGGAGTAACCGATAAACGGCTGGCCAATGCGTGAAAATAACAACCGGAGCAAGGAATAAATTCCCGTATAAGTCGCAAGGGTCGACCGCGCATTTTTCCCTAACCGTTGCTGAGCAATCACAATGGCAACGGGTAAATGTTCAATTGCTTTAACATGGGGTTGCCCGTACTTGGGTAAATATTGTTGCGTAAAACTTGGAAACGTTTCGTTCAGTTCTCGACGTGACGCCGCGGCAATCGTATCAAATACTAGCGACGATTTACCAGAACCAGATAGGCCAACGAATACCGTTGTCGCGTACTTCGGCACCTGCAAACTAACGGACTTCAAATTATTTTGTTGCGCCTCTTGAACATCGATAAACCCATGTGTAAATTTTGTTGCCATAGCAACCCCTTCCCGTGCGAACGAACGCACCACGAAAAAAAGGACTGAAACCGAAGTTCAACCCTTTGTCATTTCAAGCTAAAACTGAACTAAACAGACTCATCTACCAGTTTAACGACCGTGCCGTAACCGGTCACGACTAGAAACCGCGGTGCAACGCTCATTTGCGCAATATTCGTATTGAAGTTAACGTAAATTAACCCGTCGCCACCACTGTCCTCCGCTTTTTTTAATAGTGCTGGTTTAACTTGTTCGATTAAATCATCTAAACGTTCAAACTGATCAATTTCGTCCGATTCAAACATTAAGTGTTTCGTTACCGAAACGACCCCTTTAATCATGTGGGCCCGCTGTAGATCTCCGGTTGTCATAAACATCGTTACCAACCCCCTGTTTACTCTAATTTTACTTGATATTCACTTAGGTCGCAAACGTTGGCAAATTAATTGACCATTTTCAATAGAAAGACTAAATTAGGGCTTAGGGAGTGATATTTTGAAAACAGCAACACAACTTTTACAACAATATACGTTCGAACCGGTGACCCTCACGACTAAGTTTGAACAACACGCCTTAGCGGTCCAACATCAGGACCGCGAGATTCCATTCGGCCACTTTAAGGTTCGATTGAAAAACATCGACAATCAACAAGACTATGAGCTTGAATTGAAACAACGTTTACAAGTGACCGCCAGCTCCGGGTTCCAGTTACGTTCCCGGCTTCACGGCGTTCGGGTTCATCACGTGGCGCATGCGCCCCGTACTAGTTACCAAGTCCGTGCAACTTTGACCATCAAAACGGCCCCGAAAATGGCTGATTCGGTCAAGCATGACAAGGTCACCATTGACTGTCTCATTCCGGTTGAACACCACGTGGCAAAAACGTTACCTGATCAGGTTCCACTATATGCGTTTACGGATAACCACACACTTGCCATCAACCAGACAGCCATGGCCAAACTCTTTTTAAAGTGTATTGCGAATAGCTCACTTGCACTCGCAAGTTAATTTTCTTCTCTCTTATAATTATTTACATTAAGTGTTATAAGTAAATGTGATATTTAATTGCATTTGGCTAATTAATTGCGTACAATGTACTAGAAAGAGTTCAAGGAGGTCAGTTTAATGGCAACGCCAACAAAAAATATTTTATTGGACGAACAATTGTGTTTCGCCCTATACACCGCTAGCAAGCGGTTTAACCACTTCTACGCCGAGGCTTTAGCGCCATTTAAGCTTACCTATCCCCAATACATTACGCTACTAGCTTTATGGGAAAATAGTCCAATGACGGTCCGGGAATTAGGTTCCCACGTCAACTTGGACAGTGGGACCCTTACCCCGCTACTCAAACGGATGCAGACACAGGGATGGGTCGAACGCAAACGTGACGAAAACGACGAACGGCAAGTGAATATTTCACTATCACAAAAGGCCATCGATACTAAGCCTGAAATTTTTGCCCACGTTAATACGTGCATGGAATTATTAGGCATGGATGAAAAGACCTATAATGAGACCCGCGACACCGTTAACTTTGCGGCGGATCGAATTAAAAAAGCCGATCCAAGTACCGTTAAATTTACTGGTGATGAATTATAAAGTATTACGCTGAAGGCTCTTGGACAACTGTCCAGGAGCTTTTTTAGGTCTTCAGTTGTAACATCATCAGGCCAATCGCCGCGGCGTTAATGACAAAGTGCAAAATAATGGCAACTTGGATTTTACCCGATAATCGGTAAACCGTTGCTAAAATCAGTCCCATCATGACGTACGTTAAAAAACTAGGCCACGTGGAACTATTATGCAAGCTCCCAAAAACCAAGCCACTTAATAAAACTTTCAGCCACTCACGTTTGAAAAATAGATTCGTCAAGGCACCGCGAAAGACGTACTCCTCCATCAAGGGGGTTAAAAAGATTGCGCTGAGGCCCATCATCCAGAAGGCCAGCGAACTACCACTCATTAAATTTTTAATTGCGACATTATTCTGGGTCTGCGTCTGATGATAAATTAACCGGTTAATGATTTCAAAACTACTTTCGAGAATGACAATGAGTAAATAGCCACTGAAAATCAAGCGCCAGTCGCGGGCCTGCAGTTTGGCTAACTGATATACCCCCGTATAATGGCGCATCGCATTTGCCGCAGCAAAGCTGACCAGAAAAAAGACCGCAAAGTACAGAACGGTCATGGCAATCCGCCAGCCAACCATGCTTTGAACCCCTTTAAGTTGGTTAATTAACCTAAGTAACATTGGTGGGGTAATGACACCCAGAATCAGGCCTACCATGATAAGGACCCGCCAAATCCAGCTCAGACCGCGATCGACTATTTTCATTCGTTCTCACCTCTCGGCCCTATTTTACTGCAGGGCTGGGATTCAGACACGTGTTCGCAAGTCTAACTTTCAGGCGCATTCCCCTGTAATTTACAAATTAATCGTTTAAAATAAGTAAATAGAATAGAAAATAAAATCCATGGTTAAAGAATAATACAGAAATTTTTATGGTTTAGACGAAATCTTCACACTTTCTTCACAATTATGTAATAGTATATACTTGTACCTAATAGTTATACACTTGTTCATTTTACTCCCCCAAAGTGGATGGACAAGCAAGTACAATCCCCCATATTGTACTTAAACCTAACTCTTTGGCCCTACTGCTGTATAGCGGTAGAGTCATTTTTTTGTTTAAAAGTGCACCAAAAGTGCACCAAAAATATTTTTTAACAACTATTTCATATTTAAAACTTGTATTCAGACAAAACATTCCTTCTAAGATAAGTAAATAAATATATACAACTTATCTGTCTAAATACATGGTCTTACTGCTTCCAGTGGTAAGGCCATTTCTATAAGTCATCAAGAATTTACACTCGCTAGAGAAATGAATTCTGAAATTTTCCCACAAAAAAAACGGCACCCCACTCGGCTGCCGCTAACCTAACTCGCCATGTTGCCAAACCACACTAATAAAACGTCAAAAATCAAAAATAGTAAGTTAAACTGTAATAACCACCAGTTCATGAGTCCCTTCTCACGCACCATCCCCGCAATGGATAGTCCAATTCCAACTAGCGGAATCAACCCACCCTGAAATACCCGGTAAAGTGGTAGGTACGCCTGTTCCGCAATGAACGCTGGCCCCGTTAGCTGGCCTAGCAGGACAAAAAGCAAGAACACCCCGATATTTAGCAAGGAACAGGCAAACGCCGTCTCCGTCAAGGTTCCCATCGACAATCGAAAATGAAAACCCATGCGCAAGACGAACGTGCCAATGATCCCCACGGCTAAAATAACGCCAATAATTACCATAAAATAAAATGACTCTCCTTTATCTATCGTTTTCACCTTACGCCAAAAAGGCCTAGCCGCCTACTACTTGACCACAAGCTTAATCTTTTTTTAGCAAAACGCTGCCCAAACAAAAAAGCCTAGACCCCCGTCTAGACCTTGTCCCCATGGACTTATAAATGATCGTTAACTCTTTGACGCTGCCGGTACTTTTAATACCTTAGATTTTAACCCTACTACTTGAACCACAACTCGCTTCTGACCTTTAACGGACATTCGAACTAAGAAACGACCATCCTGCTTGTTAGAAATAACTTGCCGAACTTTTTTGCCACTGTGAAAAGTCACAATGACCCCGTGCTTTGTTCGACCGTGAATGGTCGCCGTTTCGGCGCTTGAATGATAAGCCATCTTGGCAGCAACTTGGTGACGACTATGCCGATGATAATCCCCTTGTAAACTATATTCCGAGCCAAAAATCAAGACACAGCCAGCAATCACCATTAATGTTAGTGACCAAAATTGTTTCAATCAACGCACCCCCCAGACCGGTCCCCATAACCGGTATCTTAATGACTTTATCATAAGCGAAGAAAGCGTTGACGCCACAAAAAAGGTGCAAAGCCTAAAATAGCCTGCACCAACGTTAATTTGTTTTTATTGAAAATAACGATTTTGTTACATTAGAGTCAATTAGCTCAATTCAATCGACCATTCGGACGTCTTAATCAGCTGCAACAGGTCGTGCATTTTACGAATGGCAATGTCGACCGTTTCCCCGTTCTCAAAGTAACCGAGCTGATGTTGCTTATCAACCCGCACAAGCATTTGCGGATTAACTAGGAAACTTTTATGCACCCGAAATAATTCTGGATGTGCGACCGTTTCATCACTGATCTTGCCGTTATATTGAACCAGTCGGTCAATTAAATGCAATTCCAACTTATTACGGCTCGCACCCGTCTCGATAAATAATACTTGGTCCAGGGGCAAGTTGAATAATTGGCCACCCTTAGAGTAAGAAAACATAACCTTACTGATAGCACCCTGCTTTGTATAGCGTTCATAAGCGACGCGGATATCCTTTTCAACCTTAGCCTTGACCATGTCAGGGCCCAAATCCTTAACAACAAAATCAAGGGGTTCAATCCGCCGTTCAAACGTCAAAAAGGCCATTTCCGAGTGGGTCGATACGAACACGATTTTTGCGTTAACGTCCAATTCACGAATCTTCGTCGCTAATTCTAAACCGTTTAACGTCTGGCCGGGATACTCAATATCCAAGAAATAGAGTCCTTCAACCGCGGGCTGCGCCATTAAGTAATCTAATAGCTGCTGCGCCCGGCCCGTTGCGAGCGTCACCTCCATGTCAAAATCATTAATCATAATATGATTCGTAATGGTCTGCTTTAACGTAGCTAACTGTTCCGGATCATCTTCAACGATAAAAGTTTTTAACATGCTTCATTCACTCACTTTCAATACTAATAATAAACTCGAATCGCTTACGCGCGCTGATTTCATACGTCACGTTAGGCAGTGGATCGAGTAATTCACGGACCGTTGCAAGCCCCTGACCGTGTCCCGCCCCTTTGGAGGTGTGACCAGCCACCATTAAGTTATCTAACCGCGCAATTGGTTCACGTAACGAATTGGTAAACATCAACTCAACCATGCAAGGATACTTCACGACGGCCACTGCAATTTGACCATCCGCCTGACTGGTGACGGCCTCAATCGCGTTGTCTAGTAAAATCCCACTGACCCGGGCTAAGGTGACTGGATCAATTGACAAGTGTTCAACCGGTGTATCAGCTTCCAACCGGACTTGAATACCGGCTTGGCGCGCAGCGGAAAACTTGTTTTGGATAATGGCCTTTAGCGATTTATCCTTAATCTGTTCCAAATTATCAAAATGCCCGAAGTCCCGCGTCAAACTTTGCTTTGACCGGTCAACGACCGAATCAAAATAGTGTTTCAGTTCCGGATCATGGGCTGTATTAATATACTCGCCCAGCGACAACAAAATATTTTGATAATCATGCCGGAATTTTCTTAAGTTTTGATAGCTACTTTCAAGGTTATCCACGTAAATATCATATTGATGCCGTTCCAATGCTTGCCGGTGAGCCTGCACTCGCATGGTATAGCTATAAAATAGATAAATAAACGTTCCCGCATTGATCATCAGAATGGCCACTAGAATGATCATTAAGATTCCTAAGAATCCCGACCCAATGTTGTAGTTATCCGCCGCAGTAGTAATCGCAAAAAAGGCGATTGCCACCACAACCAAGGCACTCACGATCACGTTTAGCATCAAATCATCACTAAACTGGTGTGGATGACGCTTTTGTATCATTTTAAAACTGAGCGCGACTGCCAACATGCAGGCGGTTACGATAATCTCGCCAACCACTTCAAATAGCCAACCACTCCACTGGTCCAGGCCAAAATTGAAGATGTGGAAAATCGTCTCGGTGGCGTAATTACCAAAGAAACTGAACAAAATGTAGGCTAACGTTGCCGTTAAGCTCGTTACGATAAAGTATCGTTTTCTACGAACAAACGCGAGTAAGCCCAAGTTCACTAAGAACGTAATAATGTCTGAATAATCATCATACAACATGTACAGTCCCGTTAAGAACGCTGCCATGAATACGACGCTGACGTAAACTTTGCGTTGCCGCAATTCACGATTCATCAGAATTTGTAGGATAAACACCAACATGACCGAATACCAATGGTCAAAGGCGGCGATGTACCAATAAACGTAAACGATGACTGCACCCCTTCCCCGCGTACCGATGGTTCAATACTCTTATTGTAGCGAAAGACTATCAGTTTGTATATTTAGGCTAACAAAACTTAATAATCTTTAACGTTTCGTTGCGTTTTAATCGGCCTTTGAAAGCCATACCAAAACAAAAGGGATGCGATTCAGAGTCGCATCCCCATATGATTAGCTTTAACAATAAAAATTAATTTTTCTAATGAAAGTCACCGGGCATAAAGCTTTCAATCACCGCGGTGGTATTGAACGTTTCAAAACTGTGTAGGCTCGCTTCATCGATTTCAGCGTAACGAACCGCAATTTGTGGGCGTTGCGTTAGATCAAACATATTAACGTAGTTGAATTCCACGTATTTTTTGTGTTCACTGTGAATGAAGCCGGTATAACTATCCCCATGCTTCTTGATCCGACCGGATAACTGAATGACTCGATCGTGTTTGAACGCTTGATTTAACAAGGTTTTCAGTAATGAATGCTTATCAGATTTCTTTAAGAACTTAACAACTAACCGTTCCGTGTTCCAAACGTCATAGTAACCGCGTTGTTGGGCTAGCGTAATAATCGTGGCCATACTCTTCAAATAATCCGTCCCACTAACGACCTTAGCAAGGGAAGCCTTGCGGAAGACGACCAAACCATCTAGTTCGCCATCAACGTTGATTGCTTTGACAAGTACAAATTTTTCGTCCTGTTGAACAACAAAACCAACACTAAATTGTTCGTTGGTCCCTTTAGAATAGATCTCAACGAGCTGCTTACTCTTAATCGCTTTAGCCAAATCGTCGCGAATCGCACTCATGCGTGTTCCCCCATTCAATGATGTTTAGCGTTACCTACTGGAAAATTTATAGTACGCCACCATATTTTCAATAACCATCATAACACTTGTAAAACGATTAATTCAAACGGTGAACGCTACAAATTGATTTCTTTTGATTATTATAGAATAAATTTGTTAATAATCTCTGCTAAAGCATCATGATTATTGTCCGCCGTAGTCACGTATTTGGCGGTTTGTTTGACCTTATCGATCCCGTTGGCCACACTGATTGGCAAACCGACTGCTTCTAGCATGGGTAAGTCGTTATTATTATCCCCAACAGCGATAATCTCACTTGGTTGAATGTTCAGTGATTTTCCAAGTTGAACAGCCGCACTCCCCTTATCAATCCCAGCGGGGTTAAATTCAACGTAGCGATCGGACGAATACGTCACGGCCAGCTTTGATGGATCAACATTAGCTTCCACATCCGCACGCATTTGCTTCCGTTCAGCCATGGTTGGTAACGCCATGATAATTTTCATCACATTCATGTCCTTAAAACGACTGAAATCCGTGTCATCAACCGTTTCAAAACTAACGCCCCGGTTACGTAAATAAGCGGAATCCTCCGGCGTCTGATTGTAAATATACAAAACGTCCTGAGTGTAAACGTGGGTCGCAGCGTTCGGATTAGCAATCCCAGCGGCGAACACTTTTTCACCCACCTCGTACGGCATTGCGTTGACGATCATCGGCCGGTTTCCCTTATTTTCAACGATTAAACCACCGTTATACGAAATCGAATACTGATTAGGTTGGTCCTTTAATTTCATTTTTGCTAAGTCATTTTGAAACGACGTATAGCTCCGGCCCGAATTAGGTACAAAGTAAACACCCTTAGCACTGGCAGCTTGAATCGCATCCGAATTACCATCGGATAACGAACCGTCGTCGTTCATCAAGGTTTCATCTAAGTCACAAACAATCATTTTATACATATCAATACCCTCTCAAAGTTAGATTACTATTCCACTCTATCGAAGTCACAGAGCAAATGCAACCGCTTTAATAAAGAATGGATATACATTAAAGAAGTAAAAACAAGTTAATTGATGATTCGATACCCATTTTATAAGAAAAAATTTCAAACGAGTTTTGAACGAAAAATGTCCTTTATTTTGTATTCAAATCAATGACCAGTTATACCTGAAGATATTGCGTATAAAAGTCTTGTAATTTACGCAATGTTCCTTCACCCATTCGGTCATAAAGCGTGACATGTCCCGCATCTTTTACGATGTACAGTTCTTTAGGATCATTTGCTTTTTCAAAAGCTTGTTGGCTAAAAATTTTAGTATTTGCTTTGTCGCCGGCAATCAATAGAATGGGGCGCGGTGAAATCTCATCAATGTGCTGCATCAGTGAATTACTCATGTAAGGGTACGCGACAGTGGCAGTCCAAGCACCATTTGACAAGATAGAATTTTCATGGAATCCACGAGAGGTGCGATAATAATCATAGACATCTTTGCCCTGTTCCGATTCGCCATCTGGGTATCCGTTTGGAAAACGATCTGGTCCCGAGTGCATCACATCATCGTCGATGTCCTGCCAACGTTGTTTGGCCAGTGCATCCAATTGTTGGCTTCGTTCCGTAGCATTGCCAGCTCCCAAGGTTGATACATCGAACATCGAAACGGTCGCAACTGCTTTAACCCGCTTATCAATTGATACCGCATTTAAAGCAAAACTCCCCCATCCACAAATACCAAGTATCCCAATTCGATTTCGATCAACATTACTTTGACTACCTAATAAATCAACCGCAGCCATAAAGTCCTCAGTGTTTATGTCGGGTGAAGAGACATTACGGACGTTACCACCACTTTCACCGGTGAAAGAACCATCAAACGCGACTGCGACAAATCCTCGGTGTGCTAATTCATTAGCGTAGTTGCCAGAGGCCTGTTCTTTCACAGCACCATAGGGGCCACCGACGACAATACCAGCTAATTTTTGATTGCCAGTAGACTTGGGTAAATAAATATCTGCCGATAATTCGATTCCAAAATGGTTCGTTACACGCGCTTCCGTACGAATCACGTCATCATATAGATCAAACACAAATTTTCTCATTTATTTACCCTTTTGTTGTTATGCTTCTCTGCCAATAGTTTGTCATAGTTTTCGATTTTGTGGTCAGCAAGCTCAATTGCATGCTTAATTTCATTAATCTGTTGCTGTAATTGATTGCGTTGTTTCACCAACATATTTTGAGCAAGTGTCGGATCCTGTCCCAAACGACTGGTAGTTGTGTATTTTTGAATCGTGGTAATTGGCACCCCAATTTCACGGATACACTTAACATACCTAATCCAATCAAGATCGTCTTGGTTGTAGTCTCGATACCCAGAAGTATCTCGTGTGATTTTAGAAATTATACCAATCTTTTCCCAATATCTAAGCGTATCGGCTTGAAGGCCAAAGTACGTGGCGACTTCATTAATTTTCATATTGATACCTCCTGTGAGATTACTATACAACCTTGGAGTTACTCCAAGGCAAGAACTTTTTTCGATTATTAGTTCCTTTTTCCGAAGATTGGGCTTAACAGTTAATGAAACTCCGCATCATCCACGAAAAATTTCCAAGCCAAAACTTAATAACATTGGTCTATGGACCTTCTGAATGGATTCATAACCCGTAACGCATTTATTGTGGATACTGTCCCGATAATTTACAATAACAATACAAGCATTCGAAACCGGGAGGCGCTCAGTCGTGAATTGGAAAACCAACTTTCAGCCCCAAATTTTGCAACGTGGATCTGACTATAATGACCGTGGCTTAGTCCGCCATTTCAAAATTGTTTTCAATCAAATAACGGCGACCGTGACGGGATCAAATGATTATTCCGTCACGATTAAAACTGATCCATTAATTTTTCACTGTACCTGTCCCTACGCTAGTAACGGGCACCTTTGCAAACACATGGCTGCGGTCCTTTTTCATAGTGAACAAGTCAATTCCACCACGGACCCCTTTAGCTCAGGCCAACTAACAAAATTTCAATTAAGCTTGCTACCATACCTAGTTGCAAAAGATTTTGCCGGAATCACCAATCTCACTGCTCAGCTTTTTGCTCAGTTTAATCAACAGCAGGTTAGCGACCGCCAACTCGACTTAAACCTTCAGTGGACTTTAACTCAACTGATAACCATCCCAGCCACGCACGCTGACCTGGTGGCATGTTTTCAATGGACTGGCGCAACGTATTTACAATTTGTTGACCGCGGCAATAACCAGACACGCCTTCATGATCAAATTTTGGATAGTGATTTTCAGACTGACTGCTCACTCGCTTGGCAGAATTGGTATCAGAAAAAAGATTCGCAATTTAATGACTTCATGTTTGGCTGGCTGTGTCAACATATCATCCAGCTTCCGTGGACAGAATCACTTGCATTAGGAAAAGTCCTTTTTAATTTTCATTTTTATTTACAGCCTAACGAACAAAAAAAGAAGTTAGCCGTTATCGATAACAAGCTAGCCTCGTTTTCAGAAGAAAGAGCTGAACACTTCGGCTTTCTTCAATTTTATCAGGGGACATGGATTCGTTATCGAGTTAGCGTGATGATCAGTTTAGACCTCCCTACCGCAGATACGCAGGATTTTTGCAATACCTATTGTTCTTATCCAGTTGTCCACCGATACTTTTTAAAACGTTGCCAAGATTTGAACGAAAAACAGACGGCTATCAGCTACCTCAAACGATGTCTCGACTCCCCACAGCTTGGCGCTGAGACCAAACACGTATTCAAAACATTGTTAACGAGTATCCTGTTTTCCTGGAATCAACCATTTTTTGTCGACCTATCTCCATTCGACAATGACTAATTGCCGTACAAAAAAGATAGCCTAATCACAACGATTGAGCTACCTTTTTTACTACGTATTAATCGGTTAGATTATTTTGTCACAAATACACACTATTTCTTTGCCTTAAGTTGTTCTTCTAATCGTTTGATCTTTTGTTGTTTACGATGGATATACCAAGCCACCCACAATAATACAAGTGTCAGCAACCCCAGACTGATCCACAACCACCAATTGACATGGTGGTCAATCACCGCCGTTTTATTGAGCTGCTTAGCACGAGCACTCGTTATTTCAAAGTCTTTCGTAAACGTCCAGTGCTGTTTCTTCGACGTTACAGCCAACTTAGCCGTATACGCTCCCGGCTTTAGAGCATTCCGGCCAACGCGCAATGGTAACTCATAAACTGAGTTAGGCGCAATTTGTCCGTGTTGGTTGACCTGCTTATAGCGCACCTTTTGTCCGCCACGACGATAAATCTTGACATCAGTTTTAACCTGGTTTAAAAAGGCCGCCGTTCGATTTTGCAAGGCTAGACTAATCTGGTTATAGCCATTATTTTGAGTCGCATCGATTTTACCCAAAGTCAACCGATTCTTAGCGAGTGGCTGATCACCATGCAACACGACCGCAACCGAATACGCGTATTGATTCTTGATTGCCATCGCGCTTTTACGCTGTTGTCCCGCTGCTTTTTTCAAGAAACTCAACCCACCAACCACGACTCCGTCATACTTATGGGCTGGCATCTTCACTTTGAACGTCACAATCTTGCTAGCCCCTTTAGCCAAAGTCAGCTTATCGTCCGTCGTCGTAATGAGCTGGCTCACATTGGCCGGTAAATCAATGTTCTTACCCGTAGGCGCCGCCTGATATTCAACGACGCCATTAGGATTTGTGGTCGCCGTCGCCACACCAGTGTGGACCGTGATTTCTTGCGTGCTCGTATTAGTGATTCTAACCGCCAGCGTGGTCGTCTGATCAGGCTTCAATTTCAAATCATAATATGAAACGGCTTTGTCTACCTGATACTTTGACGCCACCGGTGCGACTTCAAAACCAACCGTATTGGCCGAACCAGGCTGTCCCCAACTAAGCATGGCTACCCCGGCCAGCAATCCGATTCCCCACTGCCACCATCTTTTCATTAACATCATTTTCCCCCTCATGATTTGGAAGGTGACATTAACTAGTCCTTCCCTTTTAAGATCAGTAATTGTTATTTATTTACCGGTGTTGCGTTAAGACTCCAGGTTAAAGTCGTAGTGTAACTCCCTTGAGAACGTGCCGTTGTCTTTGGTACCATTAAGGTTGAAGTTGTAATATCAGCCACGTTTTTACCATTACCTTTACCGGTCGCTGCAACCATCAGCGTTTTATCACTATTGAGCGTATCTAAGGAAACACCGTCATTAACGGTTGCATCCGCACCAGTGGTTGAGGTACTTGCATCTAGGACCCCGTTCAACGTCAAAATTGCCCCGGTTAACTCTTTATTAGTCGCAGCAGTGGCATTTTTAAAGACTTCATTTTGCTTAACCTGTAGGCTCCAACCAGCGGCCGTTCCCCGTAAATCCACTACGGAGACCGCAGCCGATTTATTCGTATTCGCATATTTATCATCCGTATTAGCAGCTTTAATCTCATTCGTCCCAAAATCCAGGCTGGCACCTGTCAAGTCCGTATCCCCATTATCAATGGTGATCGAGCCCCCTTCAAAACCAACCGTTCCTTTTGACGTTTGCGGCGTATCCGCTGCATTTGCTGTTAAACCAGATGTTGCAATCAATGCTGCTGAAAATAAAAGTCCTAATAGTGTTTTTTTCATCATAATGAGCTCCTCTTTTTTAAGTAAGTAATTAATTGCCAACTAATTAAAATCACCAGTAACCCAATGCCCCCAATGAATGCACTCAACCACCACTGTTCATTTGTTTGTGGTAACCATCCATGTGTCTGCTGGGGTTTGGACTGATTATTCTTCGGTCTTGAATGACTGGATTTTGATGTTTCAGTAACGTGTAATTGATCATCGCCAGCACTTTGAGTTGATGATTCTGATTGCCCATCAAACCGAATCGTCGCCGGGCTATCGGCCGTGCTGGCCATACTGACGATTGGAGGTGACACCCACGCCCACAAAAGTAGGGTACTGATGCCAATTGTGATAACACTCCAATACTTCACCAACACCACTTCCTTTTCCGTCTCGCTGTTATATTGCAGAAACCTCATTCCTAACTTTGACTGCACCTGCCCAAACTGATTGATGGTCTACTGACCTAACGTTTATTACTGATTAGGTACGGCTTGATTGAGTGTCCAAATTACCGTCGTTTGGTACGTATCCGTTAAGACACGATCAGTTGGGACTTTTAAATACAACGCACCAAGCGGCGTCGTTGATCCAAGAACATTAACACCCTGATTTGAAACGGTATGATGGTCATTAACGATTAAACTGGAAACGCCTGGGAGCAATGACACATTACTCCCCGTCTGTTGATCTTTATAGCTGAGCACCGCTGCTAATGACTGTGCAGACGTTTCTCCCTTAAAACCGTTAGCCGCAAGGGTTGCAGTTAATGACCAAGTCGAACCCAGCGACCGATTATCCTGAATCACCAATCCGGTATCATACGTAGCACCGTAGTCTTCTGATTGGCCAGTAATTGGATTGTTTCCAAAATCGATTGTTTTCGGGGCCGAAACGAATACGAGATTACCAGAACTGTACGTCAACGTAATGGTCTCGTCTTTGTCTGTAAAGGCCCCCTGAACTCCATCAGGTTGATCAGGCTGATAACCTTCAATCTCAATTGGCTTAACATGGTAGTCTTCACCAGTGACACCCGCGATTTTAGTATCCGGCGCCAAGGACTTACCGTTGGCATCCACATACTTCACCGTAATGGTTCGCCCCGTCGCCCATTCGAATTCACCAACAATGTTTGTGCCATCATACTTAGTCATCAAATCAGTCGACGTGTACACTTTGTTGTCATTTAGACTATGCCATCTTCCGACGTAGGGGGCTTCATGACTAGGGTCCGGTAATTTCCAGTCAGTACTGTTATGGAAACTAAAGCTTTTACCCAACAAAAGTCGTTTCGGAGGCAGCTTTCCACTAAAAGCGTTGGTATAACTTTTTGCATTAGTGGTATTCCAGCTCTGCAAATCAAGTTTTTCCAGATTAGTATTTGCAAATGTGGATTCATAGTTGGTCACTTTAGCCGTGTTCCACTTACCAAGATTTAGCGTTTGTAGTCCCGAACACGCCGCAAACATCTGCGAGAAATTAGTCGCCGAGCTAGTATTCCAATTATCGATTGGCAAACTTGTTAATTGAGCGTCACCCAAAAATAGTTGCGTCATGTTAGTCACTTGACTCGTATCCCACTTAACAATCGGCAGATTTCCCACTTTGGTGACATGTTGAAAAGTCCCTGCCATTGTTGTGACTTTTCCCGTGTTCCAATTATCAATTGGCAACGCCGCAACCTGATGCATTTCTGCAAAAGTATTATTCATGTTTTTAACATTCTGCGTATTCCAATTCGTGACTGGCAACATCGTTAGGCTGCTGACCCCTGAAAAAGTCGCACTCATGTCCTGAACATTCTGCGTATTCCAATTAGCGATTGGCAACGTCGTTAGACGACTCATTCCTGCAAAAGTAGAGCCCAATTTTTCATTGCTTTGCGTATTCCAATTAGCAACAGGTAACGTCGTTAATTTGGCACAATTTAGGAAGGTCGCATCCAACGTAGTCACGTGACTGACATCCCACTTACCAATGGGTAGCGTTGTTAAATTGGGTAAATTGGAAAAAGTTCCTTGCATACGCGTTAATTTACTTGTGTTCCAGTTTTCAATTGGCAATGTCGTTAGACTGGTCATTCTGGCAAAAGCGTTATCTAGTGACTCCACCTGACTCGTATCCCAGTTACCAACATTTACGGTTTCCAAGCTCGTGTCATTAGCAAAAATGAGTTGCATGTCATAGACACGTCCAGTTTGCCACTTGTCGATTGGTAGTGACTTCATATTGGTCAATCCCCTAAAAGTCTTGCCCATTACCGTGACGTTTTGCGTGTTCCAATCAGCAACATCCAACATCGTTAACGCCGAGCAGTAGCCAAAGGTATATTGCAAATTTGTCACGCGACTTGTATTCCATTTATCAATAGCAAGTGTCGTTAATGAACTTGCACTGTAAAACATGTAAGCGAGATTCGTGGCACTCGTCATTTGCCACTGACCGATATTAGCAATATTGGTCAACGCCGAGCAGTTATAGAACATGCCCTCAAAACTCTGCACTTTTGAAAAATTTTGCTGACCGAAGTCAATTTGCTGTAAGTGCTGATCTTCTTTGAACAAGTACTTTAAGCTAGTAACATTCGAGAGGTCTAAATTAGCTAAACCATCAATATTGGTTAAGTTAACTAACCCTGCAAACAAATAATCGTAACTGTTAATGCTACTGGTCGTAATTCGCCCATCAATCACGACTTTTAAAACCTGAGCCGGGCTATTGCCATTAGCCGTCAACGCTTGGGCAATCCAGCCCCCAGTTGTATCATTCCCAACCGAGCTACCAAACGAACCACCGCTTAAATGTAAGGTTCCGTCCGCATCCAATGTCAGCTTAACGGTGCCGTTAACCATCCCCGGCGCCCGCGTAATGGCAGTATCTGGTTGTTGGTCTTTATCGTCACTTTCCTGCATTGTACTTGAACGATTACTCAGTTCTGAATCATGCTGATCTACCGGTTGCTGGTCCACCTGCGAATCAGGCAACGATGGGGGTGCCTGATGACTAGATGTGCTTGGTAATTCTGATTTTTCATCAGCAAACACACTTGCAGTCGACGACATCGATTGATTAACGCTCGCTTGCGATTGGGGCACAGCATAAATAGTCGCTTGTGGTTCCAAGTAACTGACCACACCAATTGTCAACGCGAGACCTAGGCCGCCCCGATACCATAATCGCCGGCACTGCATACTCACCACTCCTTTCAATATATTTGAATCTAATATTCAATATATTCGTTTATAAAATTTTCACATCAATTATCTTACATTATTTCAAGATGGCAATAGTGACAAAGTGTCTTATAAATTTCGCTAAAACAAAAATATAAAATATCCTTCAAGTCAATATTAATAGCAATAATTAATCATTGTTCATTCCATAGTAATCATTACAAAAATTGAATCAGTTATAACAGTTTTATCTAATCGAGCACTGCCATACCTTCTTATTATTTCCTGTTTAGATCGGTTCGTCTATGCAATATTAGCAATTACGCCTTAAAATTAAATTTTTATCAGGTTTATCAGACTTCAAACTTCAATTTCATTTCAAATGACCATTACTAATAAGCAACGATATCTAAAAACAAATTTATTTATTTCAATGATAACGCTACCTACCCCTAGAATTGATTGGTCACATTATGATTAACACCCCATCCTTTGCAAACGTAAAAAATAAAGCTTACTTTCGAATTTATTTTTAGCGCTCTATTCCTGTTGATTGCTCTACCCGCAAACTAATCGAAAGTTTGTGCCTCCCTACGCTGTCATATTTATCCGCAAGACCTGATAAAACGGACATTTATTAGCCATTATGCTTTCTAGTTGAGCCCACCCGGAATTTTCGCTATACTAAATCAAAACTAAAACTCAAAGGAGCATTTTGGATAACTATGATTAAAGAATTCAAGGAATTTATCGCTCGCGGCAACGTGATTGACTTAGCAGTTGGGGTTATCATCGGGTCCGCATTTACGGCCATCGTGAAATCACTGACCAATAACTTGATCAACCCGTTAATCGGGATCTTCTTAGGGCGGATCGACTTATCCAACCTAAAAGTTAGCATTGGCGATGCCACGTTCAAATACGGCGCTTTTCTGAACTCCGTCATTAACTTCTTCATCGTCGCCATCGTCGTTTTCTTCCTCGTTAAAATTATTAATAAGGTAGCTAACAACAAGCCTGAAGAAGAAGTCGAAGAAACGCCAGAAGCTTCAGAACAATACCTAGCTGAAATTCGTGACCTTTTAAAAGAACAATCCAAAAATAAATAATTCGTTTCCAAGCAAAGTTTCTGCCAAATGTCTATCTGGTATCGAAACTTTTTTTGTTATCCATTGGATAGTGCTGTGTTTTACTAACCATTACAGCTGAGAACCACCACTAGATTTAACAATCTTAAAGTAATTTTCAATGAAACTCTTCGATTTTTCATTCACAACGTTCTTGCAAGTCACCCATCCGTCGACTATAATTTTTATATTGTGCTTACAAGATTAAATGAACGATTAATCGGATTGTCTGGTTCTAAATGTGTAACATTATTAAAATTCGATACTAAAACCACATAATATATATGGTGTAAAGAGCTTTTTTGTTATACAATATGTTGTGCAATTTTCTATAAAGAGGGGCTATCATGGTGATAATAACAGCAGGAATGATTGGAGTCGGCAAGACCACGTTAACGGGGCTCATTGCCGATCACCTTGGAACTAAAGCATTTTACGAACCAGTCGGTGACAACCCAGTTTTGCCACTTTACTACTCGGATCCTAAAAACTACGGTTTCTTATTACAGATTTATTTTCTAAACAAACGGTTTGCAATGATCAAGAAGGCCTTGGCCGATGACAATAACGTTCTCGACCGTTCAATTTACGAAGACGCCCTCTTCACTCGCGAAAACAATGCTGAGGGAAACATCTCAGACACTGAACTGAACGTCTACCTGCAATTGTTAGACAATATGATGACCGAACTAACCGAATTGCCTAAAAAGGCGCCGGATTTGATGGTCTACTCCGAAACCGACTTCGATACGATTCTCTACCGGATCAAAAAACGTGGTCGCGATTACGAACAATTCGATCATAATCCTGAATTGGAATCATACTACTTCAAGATGTGGACGGCTTACCGTAAATGGTTCGACGAATACGATGCTAGTCCTAAAATGAAGATTGATTTACAAAAGTACAACTTAGAAAAACCTGAAAATCAAAAAGCCGTCTTAGCTCAGATTGACGCTGAACTGGGTAAGATCCGCAACCCTGCAAACGTCTAACCTAAAATGGTTTGGGACAACACTAAAAAACCGTTCAGAAATTTAACATTTCTGAACGGTTTTTTCTATTCCTTTGGTCGAAACGTGCACTAAAAGGCAATTTGTTCCGCTTAACCCGGAATCAGCAATCATTCCACGTTAATGCTCACAAACTAACCGCCTGTTGGTCCACTCTTTTATTATCATAAATTTCAAACCGCAGCTCGAACATCCTGCGCTAACTCAAAATCATTTGTAATGACCGCACTAACGGCCCGGTCAAATAACTGGCGCATTTCACTAGGATCATCGACCGTCCAAACCCGTTCAGCAACGTGGTGTACCGGTTGATAATGTTCTAAATGTAGGCCTTCCAGATGCTCACTTTTGGCAAACGCTTCTGGTGCCCCAATCTTAGCAGAAGTCAAAAAGGCGTACTTTTGCGTTGGGTCAATGGCATAACTCCGTTTTAAGCTCTGCATGTTAAACGATGAGAACACTACGGGGTAAACGAGGTCCGTTTGTTGCACCATCCGGAGAACCTTGTGTTCAATTCCCGGATAGTACTGCCGGTCAGTCTTAAATTCCAAATTCAAGTGGACGTTTTCACCACTTACTAAGTCTAAGAATTCCGCTAGTGATGGCACTGGTTCACCATTACTTAACGTACACTGCCGCAACTCCTGAAAGGTGTAATCAATGATCTTGCCGTGACTGTTAGTCGTGCGATCCACCGTTTCGTCATGCATAATGACTGGAACCCCATCCTTCGTTAAGTGCACATCAAACTCTAACCCATCAATATGCTGACTGATGGCGTAAGCGAACCCCGCTAATGAATTCTCTGGAAACTTCACTGGGACACCACGGTGACCATAGATCAACGATTTACTCGTCATTTAAATTCAACCCTTTCTGTCTATCCCGGCCATTGGCACGGTATCTTGATTCTACCACGTTAAGCAACTAATTTTCAGTGACAGGCAACATAATCCCTTGCGACATCCGTTACCTACTAAAAGCATGCCAGACTAATCCGTTGAAATCCCCACGATTCCGTAAAGATTACGTATCTTTTTAGTAACCATCCCACTAAAAAAGGAAGCCACCGACCATCCAGCCAGTGCTTCCTTTTCAATTACTTTTACACCAATCAGACGTTGCGCGTCGATCGTTTCGGTAAATCAATTGATTTTTGTTGTAAATCCGTTCGGACAACCAGCGTATCACAAGTGGCGTTTCGAATAACATACGACGCGTTGGACCCAATTAAGATCCGGGTCACGTTATTGAGGCCCGTCGCACCGACCACAATTAAATCCGTCCCGTATTCAGCGGGTAGCGCGGTCGCTAACAACGTTTTCGAGTTACCCGAGTGTAAGTGGACGAAGACATCCTTAACACCCGCCTGCACGGCCACCTGACGTGATTTAACTAGGTTAGCCTTCAACTGCTTGGTCATTTCATCCAACATCTGTGGGGTTGCCGCGCCAAACCCCATTGGTCCTTGCGTGATACCAATAAACTTTTCCGTATTAATGATCGTCACAATGTCTAGCTGAGCGTCACACTCAACCGCAATCGCAATGGCCTTTTCTAGCGCCAATTTTGATTGGGGTGACGTATCAACACCGACTAAGATTCGCTGATATTTGGTCATGACAACTTCCCCCTTAAATATTAGATTATTTGTCCGTTGCTAAAACAGCAATTGATTCTGCGTAGATCGCCATTGCAGCCATCAAGTCATCAACTGGCTGGAATTCATTGGCTTGGTGCATCGTATCTTCCGTGTGTGGGAACAAAGCCCCAAAGGCCACGCCCCGTTCCATCATTCGGCCGTACGTCCCACCACCAACGATTTCTGGTTGTGAATCGTGGTCACCAGTTTGGCGACGGTAAACGTCCATCAAATCCTTAACAATGGGGTCCTCTGGGTCAACGTAGTGCGGTACCATGAAGTCACCCTGGCTAACCGTTGTGCCAACTGGAACTTGGTTTTGAACCCCGGTCGTCAAATCAGTCGGTTCGATGCCCTTAGGATAACGGAAGTTCAACGTCAAATCGCCACCATTTTGATGGTCGAAGTGTAACAAGCCGACGTTCATCGTCAAGTCACCCATCACGTCATCGGTGTACGCCAAACCTAAATGGACGACCCGTGAATCATCGTGTAACTTTTCAGCGATGAAGTTCAAGAAGCCCGCAGCGTCGTCCGCAAAAGCGTAACCACTCAAGAAGCTGGCTAAGTAAGTCCCAGCATTGATCCCGTTACGTGGTTCCATCCCGTGCGCCGCTTTACCGATGACTTCTAACCGCACGCCTTCAGGGACGACCGTCAATTCACCAGTCACTGGTTGTTGGTCTAAGAATGACGTGAAGTCAGCCGCCATTTTTTCATTGTCATCAGTGGCAACAACGGCAACGGCTTCCCGTGGTACCATGTTTTCACGCAGACCGGAGTCAAAGGAAATTAAGTTAAAGTCACCGGAATCTTGATGGCCGAAGTGTAACTTCAAGCTAACGTTACCCTTTTCACCGTTGATCAATGGAAATTCGGCGTCGGGTGAAAAGCCCAAGGTTGGTGCGGGTTCAACTTCAAAGTACCGCTTCATCCCTGTCCAGTTACTTTCTTCGTCAGTCCCAACAATGAAACGAACCTTCTTGTTGAGCTTCAAGCCTAATTCTTTAACGATCTTCAAACCGTAGTAGGCCGCCATCCCAGGACCTTTGTCATCCGAAGCGCCCCGCGCGTATAATTTGCCGTCCTTAATGGTTGGTTCAAACGGATCGGTATCCCAACCGTTACCAGCGGGCATTTCATCAACGTGCGCCAGTACGGCCAAGGTTTCATCACCTTCACCGTATTCGGCGTAACCAACTAAGTTATCGATATTTTTAGTTTTAAAGCCATCGCGCTCTGCAATCGCTAAAAAGGTCGTTAACGCTTCTTTAGGTCCGGGACCTAATGGCGCGTCGTCCGTAGCCTTACTGTCATCTCGAAAACTAGGAACGCGTAACATCGTGGTTAAATCCGTTAAATAATCATCTTTATGCTTACCTGCTTCATTTTGCCAATCAATTGTCATTGAATCATTCCTCCCATATATTATTATCTTAATTTTAGCATAGGTCGCTTAAACTTAATAATCGGAAGCCACCTCCGTTTTTCGATGGTATACTCGAAGTAAACCTTTTGAAAGTTGGTGACAATATGCAACCCATTACATCTAAATTGGTCACGCAAACGATCATCGAGCGTCCCGCTGAATCCTATAAAGGAAACTATGGTCGCGTGCTCCTCATTGGCGGCAATCAGAATTTTGGCGGTGCCATTATCATGGCCGCTACCGCCGCTACTTATAGCGGTGCCGGACTAGTCACCGTCGCAACTGATCCGCAAAACTTCACTAGTCTGCACGCCCGTTTGCCAGAAGCAATGGTCGTGGATTTTCATCAGACAGATTACTTACTCGACCTCGCCGCTAACATGGACGTCATCGTGATTGGTCCCGGTCTTGGCACGGACGCGTTTGCTGAGCGGTTATTGACCACCGTGCTTAATGCGGTGCATCAACCCCAACGCCTAGTAATTGATGGCTCAGCGCTGACATTACTCGCCGCACATCCCCAGCCACTACCCGCAACGCCCATCGTTGTGACGCCACACCAAATGGAATGGCAACGGCTATCCGGCCTAAAAATCAGCGAACAGACACCGACCGCTAACCATCAAGCCCAACAAAAACTCGGTGTCATTGCGGTCGTTAAGGCCCACCACACGACCATTTACACGGACCAACAAGTCTGGTTTAATCCCGGGGGGACCCCGGCCATGGCAACCGGCGGCATGGGTGACACCTTAGCTGGCATGATTGGCGGATTCAGTGGCCAGTTTGCCGATTTCACCAACGCTATTTTAAGCGCGGTGTACTTACACAGCACGATTGCCGATGACTTAGCCGCTAGCCGGTACGTCGTCTTGCCCCATCAAATCAGTGCCCTGATTCCTAAGTACATGCACGATTTTAGTCAGTCAGAACTGGATGACTAAGCCTTAGCAACTTCCCGTTTGTCTTAAAAAATGAAAAATAGTTCTGAGAAATCAAGAATCGATTTCTCAGAACTATTTTTTTGGCATCTAGGACTTTTATCCCAAACTCGTTTTATTTATTCCGCTACGGGTTGATCCGCAGCCGTTTTTAACGCCACTAATTCATCATCCGTTAAAGTCCGGTAGTTGCCGGCCAATAAGCCCACTGGCAATTCTAAGGAACCAAACTTGATGCGGCGTAACTGCACCACCCGTTCACCCAGGGTCCCAACCATCCGTTTGACCTGATGGTACTTACCTTCGTGAATCATGATTCGAATGGTCGTGAAATCTTCAATCTCATGAAATTCCACAATTTCAGCTTGCGCCGGTTGTAACTGGGTCCCGTCTTTCAACGTAATCCCATCGTTGAACCCAGCCACTTGGTCTGCCGTAATTTCACCGGTGACTTCAGCTTCGTACACCTTAGTCACGTGGTGTGCCGGCGCTAACAACGCGTGCGATAACGCACCATCATTAGTAATCACAAGCACACCTTCCGTATCCTTATCTAAACGCCCCACCGGAAACAAGTCGTCCCGATAATCGGTTGCATTAAAGAGGTCCATGACCGTTTTAGCCGTCGCATCACTCGTCGCTGTGATCACGCCAACTGGTTTATTCATGACGTAATAAAAATACTGTTGGTAGCGAACCTGCTCATCGTCTAAAAATACGGCGTCACTACCAGGATTGATCTGTTGCTTGCCAGAAATCACTGGTTCGCCATTAGTCATAATATGACCGTCTTTGATCAACCGGCGCACCTGCGTTCTGGTCCCAATCCGCATGGCGTGTAAAAATTTATCAATTCGCATACTTTCACCTACTTAATCTTTAACTTGCGCCGTAAGCCCGCGGCCCGTCCACCAATCATTAAATCAACTAAGCGCGACTTCAACGCAAAGTAAGCGTACACGCCACCACCAACGGCAACGGCGAGAACGACGATCAAAAAAGCCTGAGTTTTACTCTGTTCATTTAATAAGAAGTTTAATCCGTAGACCGTTACTCTGGCCGCTAAATAAGTCATGATTGAATAAACTAAGATCCGGTTGACCTTAGGCAATAACTTAACGTAACGAATACCAAAGTTAACTTCCAAGTCATACATGGCCATGACACAAGCGACCATCATCCCAATGGCCGTCGCAACTAATGGACCGGCCGTTGATAAGAAGTAAATACATGGCCACTGTACAATTAGCTTAACAATTAAACCAATCAGATAGTAGCGGATGATGTCACGGTTCCGTGATAACCCCTGCATCAACGCGGACACAACGGTAAATAATCCCAATACGATGGCAGTAAACGCTGAAATTTGTAAAATCAACGTGCCAATCTGGTTATAGCTATAAAATAACGTATTTAATGGTTGGGCAATGGCCGCCATCCCTAGCGCACCAGGAATCATAATAAAGAGGAACAGGATAATCGAGTCCTCAAGTTGTTTCCGAATGTTGCGCATATTATGGCTAGCCAATGATTCTGACAAAATCGGCACAACGGTCACCGCAATGGCCGAAGCTAACGAAACAATGATCATGACTAACTTATTGGCGTTGAACGCAAAGTAGGCGTACAACGCATTAATTTTAGGCACGTCCATGTGGTAAATCATCTGCATCATTGGTTGGAACGTGGCTTGGTCAAGTAAGTTAAAGACCGTCGTCGCCGTATCAATGACGATAAATGGAATCGCCTGCACGATAATATCACGGAATAATTGCCAAATTGGAATGGCTAATTTATGTTCACTTTGCGCTGCGAGTTCGTTTAATTCTGGGCGTTTGCGATAATAGTACCAGCCCAGTAGTAAGAAACTCGCCGCTGCCCCGATAAACGCGGCAAAGGTTGATTGGGTAATCGCATTGACCCAGTCACCCCGTTGCACGCGCATAATAAAGTAAGTGGCCCCCAACATGTAGAGGACCCGAAAGACCTGCTCAACGAACTGAGAAATCGCGGATGGTGCCATCTGTTGATACCCTTGGAAAAATCCCCGGGTTAGTGACATCGATGGAATAATCACTAAGGCGATCGCTAACGCCCGCAAAACGGGAATCACGTTCGGATCACCGCCACCAAAGGCCGCAGCGATTAAGCCCGCACCAAACCACATGACGAGGCCAAAGAAGATCCCAAACGCGGACGTCAGTAACAGCCCCCGTTTAAAGAGTCGTTGCCCCACTGCGTATTCATTTTGCGCGTTATATTCAGAGATTTGTTTTGAAATGGCGGATGGAATCCCACCAATTGCGACTAACAGGAAGAAGCTATAAATATTGTAACCCTTAGCGTACAACGCATTCCCCTGGGTCGAGTTACTGCCCAGCCAAAGTACCCATGGAATAATGTAAATGGCCCCGAGTACCCGTGAAAAGACGCTACCGGCCGTCATCCAAGCCGACCCACGCACCATTTTTTGGTGTGCTTCAGCTTCGGAATTAACGTGTGCATTTTGCGGCTGATGAGCTTTCGATTCCTCAGACATGTTCGTACCTACTTTCTTAGTTCAATCTTAACTATTTTAGATGAAATGCCGTGAAGTTGCAATTTAAATCCCAACTTATCGCCGAGCTTTACTGAACCTTAATCATACTTAGTGAAATTGAATTTACAACTTAAAGTCATGCCAATTCAAAATTGGTTTGACATTAAGACCTAGTTTGCCTTTTCAACGTCAATGGGTATAGACTAAATTTAGATCACCAATTATGGGGGGAAAACACGATGGACGACGAACAATTGAACGCTTTTATCTCACAACTAAGCAAACTGTATGAAGACGCAGATGTTAAAAAGAATCCAGCACTCCAGAAGGTCTTGTTGGACACTGCTAGTCGCTTAAACCGCGACGAAGATTTTGGCAAGGTCGTTTCTGACTTGTCACACGCCATTTCACAACGTTACGTTGCACACCACGACGTGCCAGTTGTACTGATTAAATTTTATAATCAAATTCAAAAGGATGTTCAAGCCGGTAAATACGATGATACTAATATTCGTAACTACTTCATCGGCACAGGTTTAATTTCACTCTCAATTTCATTCGGAGGGTTTTCACTTTAATCTTTAACAGTTAGGCCCGCACGTCGTTATAATGACGTGCGGGCCTTGTTAGTCGCTCCGTTAGGCAAATCAGATTTACTATTGTTATTACTGTCGAGTAATCGGAGATCGTCACTGATGACATCGGTCGTGAAGGTGGTGTTGGGGTGGCGCTTTTTTGCCGACCTTTACACCACGGACGGTCCGGGATACTTGCGCATTTTGCAAGTGTTCCGGGCGAGGTTCAAGACGTTTCTCAGGCTTGAACCGGTCCCACGACCGCATGTCATCAGTGACGACCGGAATAGCTTTTTATGCCAACAAGAAATCCCCACCAAATCATCAGCTGAACTGGTGATTTAGTGGGGATTCCTTAGTTTTAATTGCGCGTATTAGTTGGCAACAATGTTAACCAATTTACCAGGAATGGCAATGACTTTGCGAACCGTTTTACCGTCCGTAAACTCTTTGACCTTTTCGTCAGCTAAAGCTAACGCTTCAAGGTCGTCTTTACTCATATCCTTAGCAACCGTTGCGTGTGAACGAACCTTACCGTTAACTTGAAGCACGATTTGAACCGTATCTTCAACTAACTTGGATTCGTCGTACGTTGGCCAAGTTGCATAAGTAATGGTGTTGTCATGACCTAACAATGACCAAAGTTCTTCGGCAACGTGTGGTGCGATTGGGGATAGCATCTTAACAAAGCCTTCGATGTAAACGACTGGCAAGTCATCAACTTTATAAGCTTCGTTAACGAAGACCATCATTTGTGAAATGGCGATGTTAAAGCGCATGTTTTCGTAGTCTTCCGTCACCTTTTTAACGGTTTCGTTATAGACTTTCGTCAACTTGCCATCGTTAATCGTCGTAACCCGGTCGCGGACCCGGTTATTTTCATCAATGATGAGTCGCCAAACCCGTTCGATCCACTTGTTAGCCCCGTGCAAGCCTTCAGTGCTCCACGGAATGGATGCTTCCAATGGTCCCATGAACATTTCGTATAACCGTAACGTATCGGCACCATATTGTTCCACGATTTCATCGGGGTTCACAACGTTACCGCGTGACTTGGACATCTTTTCGTGGTTCTTACCCAAGATCATCCCTTGGTTAACCAACTTCTGGAAAGGTTCCTTTGTTGGAACGACGCCGAGGTCGTACAGGAACTTGTGCCAGAAACGAGCATAGAGCAAATGTAAGACGGCGTGTTCAGCACCACCAACGTACAAGTCAACTGGTGACCAGTACTTCAGCTTGTCATAGTCTGCCAAGGCGTCAGGGTTGTGCGGATCAACGTAACGCAGGAAGTACCACGAACTCCCAGCCCATTGTGGCATGGTGTTCGTTTCACGTTTCCCTTTACGGCCATTTTTATCGACAACGTTAACCCAATCGTCAATGTTGGCTAATGGGCTTTCACCAGTCCCAGATGGTTCTAAGTTCTTGGTTGCTGGTAAACGTAATGGTAATTCGTCTTCTGGTACTAAGGTCATTTCGCCGTCTTCCCAATGAATAATTGGAATTGGTTCACCCCAGTAACGTTGACGTGAGAAGATCCAGTCCCGTAAGCGGTAGTTGACCTTCTTTTCACCACATTTGTGGGCTTCTAACCAGTCGATCATCTTATCGATTGCGGCCTGCTTGTCGAGACCGTCCACGAAACCGGAGTTGATATGTTCGCCATCACCCGTGTAAGGTTGTTGGTCATAATCATTGTCCCCAGCGATGACGGGATGGATTGGCAAATCAAATTTTTGTGCAAATTCAAAGTCACGTTCGTCGTGGGCTGGAACGGCCATAATGGCCCCCGTCCCGTATGAAGCTAAGACGTAATCCGCAATCCAGATTGGCAGCTTTTCACCGTTAACCGGGTTGATCCCGTAACTTCCAGTGAAGACCCCGGTCTTATCCTTGTTCAAATCAGTCCGTTCAAGGTCTGACTTGCTAGCAATCTTTGCTTTATAAGCTTTGATTGCGTCGGCTTGTTCAGGCGTCGTTAAGGATTCAACCAAGTCGTGTTCAGGTGCTAAGACTAAGTAGCTAGCGCCAAATAACGTATCTGGGCGGGTTGAGAAAACTTCAATCTTAGTATCGTCATGGTCGGCAACTTGGAACTGAATTGAGCCCCCAACTGAGCGGCCAATCCAATTACGTTGTTGTTCCTTGATGTTTTCTGGCCAATCAATGTCGTCCAAATCATCGATTAAACGGTCAGCGTAAGCCGTAATTTTAAGGCTCCACTGTTTCATTGGGACCCGGTAAACGTCGTAGCCGCCCCGTTCCGTCTTACCATCGATAACTTCTTCGTTGGAGACCACGGTACCGCCCATCATGTCAGGCGCCCAGTTAACGAGCGTTTCTGATTCGTAAGCTAAGTCCTTTTTGTATAATTGTTCGAAG
This sequence comes from Lactiplantibacillus paraxiangfangensis, assembly GCF_036246185.1. Classification (NCBI taxonomy): domain Bacteria; kingdom Bacillati; phylum Bacillota; class Bacilli; order Lactobacillales; family Lactobacillaceae; genus Lactiplantibacillus; species Lactiplantibacillus paraxiangfangensis. Next base: position 62,905 of record NZ_BTPW01000009.1, on the reverse strand, counting down.
ATCCACTGGGTCCACTTGTAGTAGCTTGGGTCCGTCGTGTTCACTTCACGGTCCCAATCATATGAAAAACCTAACGAGCGAATTTGACGCTTGAAGTTTTTAATATTTTTAGCCGTAAAGTCTTTCGGGTTATGCCCCGTCTTCATGGCATATTGTTCAGCTGGCAAGCCAAACGCATCCCAGCCCATTGGATGCAAAACGTTGTACCCTTCCATCCGCTTGAAACGCGACATAATGTCGGTAGCGGTGTAACCCTCGGGATGTCCCACGTGCAAGCCTTGGCCTGATGGGTATGGGAACATGTCTAACGCGTAATATTTTTTCTTATCCGTGTTATCCATTGCCTTAAAAGTCTTGTTTTCTTTCCAATAATGCTGCCATTTACGTTCAATGACCTTATGGTTGTATGCCATAATAGTGCCCCTTTCTTGCTGCTGTATGTAAGCTAGCATTGCGACTGTGACTGAAATGGTCCGGTTGAATGTGCGGCAGTACTGCATAAAAAAACGCCCTATCAGCCACTTAAGCTTATAGGACGAAAATGATTCCGCGGTACCACCTATGATTCCACGTTGCCGTGGCCTCTTGATTTTCTTAACGCGAAACCACGTCCGTACCTACTATTGCTTTCAGTCGGAAGACTCGAAGGTGAGTTCAGCCAGTGTGAATCCCCGTTTGCAACGACCACGGAGTTTCTGCAAAACACACCAACTTACTAATCCTTCTCGGAGTCGTAAAGTTATTGTTCTCATGGTAGCAAACCCGCCCCCTTTTTTCAAGCGTCTAACCATCAAAAACCAGAACTTTCATAGGTTCCAAGATTAAAAAGATTATAAAGAATGCTATAATAGGCGAAGAAATTTTTTTATCGGAGGTAACTGAATGACGAAATATTGGCACCGCCGCGATACTGCGATGCTGGGCCTATTCGCCCTCTGGCTCTACTGGGTCTTTGCGGTCTGGTCACAAGCCACTTGGATCCACCACTTTGACCGCGGCGTCGCCCTTAGCCTGCACCACACACCCGCTTGGTTTCAGTCCGCTATGCTGACTTACACCCTGTTCGGCAATCCCCATAGTATGACCATTATTATCGTGATTGTGACCCTTTTGTTAGTTATTTTTAGACAAAGCAAGGGCGCCGTCTTCTTTGTTATCAACGCGGGACTGCTCGCAGCTTACGGTAATTATTTTATTAAACAAATTATCCAACGCCCACGGCCAACCGCGTGGCGTTTAACTAACATCGGTGGGTTCAGCTTTCCAAGCGGTCACGCAACGACCACCACGGTTTTAATCGGTAGCCTACTCGTCTTAGCCTATGATCTAATCCAAAATCCAACGTTAAAACGCTGGTTATTGGGATTAGGGCTCTTACTAATCGGATTGATGCTCGTCAGCCGTGTCATCGTGGGCGTCCACTATCCTAGTGACGTATTAGGTGGCGCCGTACTCGGGAGCCTGCTCCTGTACGTTAGCACCCGCCTAACCACCGGACACCGGACCGGTAACTTTCACTTTAAGCGGCACTCGTCGTAACTTAGTTCATTTTTTGGGAGGGATTCACTATCCAACTCAGTTCTGCTCTAAACTATAGTCATACACTAATCAACCAAACCGTTAATCCGGGCGACATCGCTGTCGATGCCACCGTTGGCAACGGCCATGACACCACTTACTTAGCTAAACTCGTTGGTCCCAGTGGCCACGTTTACGGGTTCGATATTCAAGCCGCAGCCATCAAAGCTACTACCAGCGCACTCGCTACGGAAAAGCTGACGCATCAAGTCACCTTGACTCACACGGGTCACGAAAACTTGGCCAAAGTGCTCCCCGCAGAAGCCAAGGTCAAATGTGCCATTTTTAACCTCGGCTACTTGCCTGGAGGTGACAAATCGGTGGTCACCCGAGCCTCGACCACGTTGACCGCAGTTAAGGCACTAGAAGGGCGTCTGGCGACCAATGGTTTAATCATTTTGCTCGTTTACACCGGTCACCCCGGCGGTCAAAACGAAGCCAACCAGTTGATGCAACACGTGACTGAACTCGATCAACACCAATTCCAAGTCTTACAGTACGGCTTTCTCAATCAGATCCACACCCCACCGTACCTGATTGCCATTCAAAAAAGATAGTCCCAACTAAAATAAGCGCTCCACCCTAAATTTAGAGTGGAGCGCTTATTTTGTACTAAAGATTGAAAAGTCAAAAATTGTAATAACCTGATAATTATACTTAAATTAGCCGCTTCGTCAGGCAGGACCGGTGTGCTAGGGGGAACGGTTCCAGCCAAAGTGCGGTCTGGAACCTCGCTTCAAAGCCGACAGACCACGTCTTTGAAGCGCCCCGCAAGATTAGCGCGAAATTCACCCGCTAATCTTGCCGACACAGCACACCAATCCTGCCTGATTTCGCTAAAATAATCTTATTATCGTTATTTTAGTCGGATAATCGGAGTAGCCCGATTTGTATTCAGCTAGGTCATAATACAGCAGTAATTAATCGTCCTATTTACCTATTAGCCTCAGCATTTTTAATTTAAGTCACTAACTAACAAGCTAAAATTCATGCTTACTTTTGTTCAATTTCTCAGCGTGCTGTGCCGCCGTCAATTGCGGGCCACGGTCCATGGCGTTGACGATGAATGCTAAAATCACGAGGACTAATCCAATCCAATAGACCCAGTGGAGTCCGGTATAAAGAATACCGTGCAAGGTTGGTAACAAGTCTTTAGGCAAGCTAGTTGCCGTTTTCGGATTGATCAACTTGTTCATCATTGCCATGTTAGTGCCACTATGTTGCGCAATTCCTTGGTTCATCCCAACGTTAAGCGCAATCCCAAAGATAGAGATCATCAACGTTTGCCCAATGGTCCGGCTCAACGTATTAAACGAAGTTGCGACCCCAACGTTGTCCGCTGACACCAAGTGTTGTGAGGTGACCGTGGTTGCCGTAATGGTAATCCCAAAACCAATTCCGCCGATTGCGGTAATCAAGAAGAACCAGAGGAACGGGGTGCTAACTGGCAATAGTGCCAAACAAACACTCGTGACCAGAATAAAGCACAGGCTTAAAAAGAGAATCCGGCGCGGGGCCCACTTTGCAAGTAGCCGGCCCGTCACAAATGATCCGACGATCCACATCAGTGAGCTGGGCGTTACGGCAAATCCGGCTAACGAAGCGGGAACGCCTAAAATCCCCTGCGTCCATGTTGGAATGTAGACTTCTACCGCCATTAGAAAACCGCTGACTAAGGCTGCCACGGCATTTTGGATCACAAACGTGTGGTTTTTAAATAATTCCATGGAAATGACGGGTTCATCGGTCCGCTGCTCACGGCGAATAAACAGCCATAAGCTGAGGGCGCTCACGATCCACACAATAATAACGGTGCCCCAACTAATCGTGGCGTTTCCAAGTAGTTGGAAACTAAGCATGAGGCCGAGTAAAAATAGCATCAGCCAAAAACTGCCCAAGTAGTCAACCTTAACGTGATTATGGCGTTTCGGTTCACGTAAATAAAATTGAAATAAGAATAGCGTGATTAAGCCAACCGGCACGTTGATAAAGAAGATCCAGTGCCAGCTCAATTTATCAACAATCAATCCCCCAATTAACGGGGCCAACACGGAGGCAATCCCCCACGCGGAACTGTTGAAGCCTAGGACCTTCGCCCGACGTTCAAACGAATAGATGTCAGCAATAATAGTCATCGAAACTGGCATCAAAGCGCCGGCACCAATCCCTTGAATGGCGCGCCAGAAAATCAATACCGGCATTGAATCGGATAAGCCACTCATCATGGACCCGATAATAAAAATGATCAAACCGGCCTGCATCACTGGTTTACGACCAACGAGGTCCGTTAGTTTCCCATAAATTGGTGTCATCATGGCATTCGTCAACAAATAAATGGAGAATACCCAGTTCATTAAGGCGACCCCGTGCAGGTCACCGACAATCGTTGGTAGCGCGGTCGAAACAATGGTTCCTTCAATCGCACTCATAAACGTTGCCACGTAGATAGCAATCGTCACTGCTACGACGTTAGTTTTACGTTGTTGCATGTTTTAATACCCCTTCACTCTCAAAACTCTTCTTCTAAAACTTTCTAACCGCGGCCATCACCCCTTGGTCAACCCTACTTTTGTCCGCAAAAAAAGCGACCCCGTGTAAAGAGGTCGCTTTTAGCGTCGAGTACCTACAGACCGTAACGATCCGTAGCTCTCGTTACTGTTTATTTATTAAATTCAGCTTTTAAGGCGTCAACCTTATCCGTGTGTTCCCACGGTAAGTCGATGTCAGTCCGACCAAAGTGACCGTAAGCGGCCGTTTGGCGATAAATTGGACGTTGTAAGTCCAACATCTTGATGATCCCAGCTGGACGTAAGTCAAAGTACTTCCGGATGGCACCGATTAAGGCATCATCACTGACTTTCCCAGTACCGGCCGTATCAACGGCGATTGAAACGGGTTGTGCAACCCCAATCGCATAGGCTAATTGAACTTCAACCTGGTCAGCTAAACCAGCCGCAACGATGTTTTTAGCAATGTAACGGGCAGCGTAACTAGCTGAACGGTCAACCTTAGTGGCATCCTTACCAGAAAAGGCACCACCACCATGATGGGCAAAACCACCGTAAGTATCCACGATGATCTTCCGACCCGTTAAACCAGCATCCCCTTGAGGACCACCGATAACGAAACGGCCGGTTGGGTTAACCAAATAACGCGTCTGATCATCTAACAAGTCCTTAGGCAACACGGCCTTGATGACTTGGTCAATAACCGTTTGGCGAATTTCATCCAGTTCAACATCGGGGTCGTGCTGCGTCGATAAGACGACGGTGTCGATCCGTTGTGGCTGGTTTTCTTCGTCATATTCAACTGTAACTTGGGCCTTAGCGTCCGGACGCAACCATTTGATGGTGTCGTTCTTCCGTAATTCCGCAATCTTACGCATTAAGCGGTGGCTCAATGCGATTGGTAGTGGCATTAGTTCAGGAGTTTCGTTAATGGCATAGCCAAACATCATCCCCTGATCCCCAGCACCAATTTGGTCCAGTGGATCAGCATCACCCGTCCGCGTTTCCAAAGAGTCGTCGACCCCTTGCGCGATATCCGGTGATTGTTCATCCAAAGAAACGAGGACGGCACAGTTGTCACCGTCAAAGCCGTATTGGCCATCAACATAGCCAATCGACTTGATCGTGTCACGCACGACCTTTTGAATATCAACGTAGGCCTTGGTTGAAACTTCACCAAAGACCAGCACTAACCCAGTAGTCACTGAAGTTTCAACGGCTACCCGTGCTTGTGGGTCTTGTTCCAACATTGCATCTAGGATGGCGTCACTGATTTGGTCCGCGATTTTATCGGGATGGCCTTCAGAAACGGATTCCGATGTAAATAAATGTCTTTCACTCATTGTAAATTCCCCCTTGATTAGTTCGGTTACAAGGCATCTAAGTCCGTTTAAATGGCTTCCAAATAAACAGACTTATCCTCTCGGGAACGGCTCATAACTATATCAGACTATCACAATCCTTGTTTTTTTAAAAGAATCTTCCTAAAATATTGACGGTTTTAACGGTGACCGTTAGGATTAAAACATTACTTCTATTAGAAAGATGTTGAGCTATGATACGAATTGGAAAGCTTAAACTTAAACGTGATTACGTTCATTTAGCCGTTTTCACTATTTTACAAAGCATCATTAGCTGGTGGGCCGCTTTAGATTACGGTCGTTCATTTCAAACAGCGGAATTTTCAGCCGCTCAGCTACCCTTAATTGGGTATACGCTGGCCGTTTCCGCCGCCATTTTTATCGTTTTGGACCAACGCATTCCGGCGCAATGGAGCCTGATCGCCATTGGCACTTCAGTGGCCTTCGCCTTCACGAACATCATTGCCCGCGAATCCGAGTTGTTGTATCTGTTGCTCACTTGTAGCGTCTGGTTATTCGTCATGGCAGTCCCCCGTTTTGGGATGCAAAATTACTTTGGCCTCGTGGTCTTTAGTATTATCATGACCTTTACGATTCCAGTCGCGGTCTTCAACTTACAAAACAACTACCTGTCGACGACCTTCTTATGGAAACTGGCCCCACTATTTACTAGTTACGTATTTTTATACGTTCCCAGTTTTAGTCACCAGCGTCAGATCAACCAGTTAGTTTCGGCAATTACCGGCGCACTTCTGGTCATTACCATTTTTTTACAACCGCTGACTTGGCAAACCATTACTGCCATTGTGATCGTGATTGCCACCTGGTTCAGTCAACAGTCGTTTGGCCGGACTCGCTGGCACTTGATGGTCAACGCAGCGATTCAAGTCGTTTTAATGTTCTTACTCTATTAAATCTATACAAACAGGCGCTTAAAACCGGGATGGTTACCGATTTTAAGCGCCTGTTTTTTTATGGCTGAAGGTTGAAAGTTAAATTTATAGCTTGGTTACTATTGTGTCAATATCTAGATTAATCTAAATTAGCTACCTGTGAGTAGTTATTCCGGTTGCCACTGATGACATGCCTCCGATTATTCGATAATAATAGTAAAGCTAATTTAGCGAAGGCGGACAGAATCGATGTGCTGTGTCGGCAATGGTAGTCGATGATTTTTATCGACTACCATTGCGGGGCGATTCAAAGACGTGGGCTGGCGGCTTTGAATCGAGGTCGCAGACCACACTTCGGCTGCGACCGTCCCCCATAGCACATCGGTTCTGTCCGGCGAAGCGCCGAAAATTACCAGTGCTTCAAAAAAGCATTGAACTATCAGTGGCAACCGGACGAGTTTTTTACCGAAACGTTACTGAACTAATCGTGCAATCGTTGCAATATCTTCTGGGGTCGTGCGGCAACAGCCCCCAATAATTTGAGCACCATTGGCGAGCCATTTTGGCACGTAACTATCGAACTGGTGGCTCCGGGCCGTTGGTTGCCAGGTCTTTGTGATTGGATCGTACTCATCCCCTGAATTGGGATAGACAATCAGTGGAATATCGACCGCTGCACGTAAGGTTTCCAACGCTGGCGCAATGTTTTCTAGCGTCGTACAGTTGACCCCGACCGCTTCCACGTTTGGTTGTTGTGCAACCCACGCGGCGGCGTCAGCTAACGGTGTGCCATCCCATAACGTCTGCGGGTCGGCAATACTGAAACTGACCCAGTAGTGTTGTTCGGGCCATTTTTGATTGATCAGGCGAACCAGCGCTTGGACTTCATCAAATTTTGGCATGGTTTCTAAAGCTAATAAGTCAACGCCCACTTGGGTAATCAGTTCTAGCCGCTCACGGTGAAAGTCTTGGTAGCCGGCCTCGTCCAACTGGTACTTGCCGGTATATTCACTGCCATCGGCCAAGTAAGCCCCGTATGAGCCGATACTGCCCGCAATCAACGCCTGAAAATCAGGATGGCTAGTTACGTAATCAGTCCGCGCTTGTTTAGCAATGCTGACGGCATCCTGAATTAACTGCCGGGCGCGCGATGCGGCGATGCCCGCTTGCACAAACGCCGGTACGCTGGCCTGATAAGTGTTCGTAATCGTGATGCGCGCCCCCGCGTCAAAGTAACTACGATGCACCGCTGCAATTGCCTCTGGATGATCAAGCATCGCCGTTGCCGACCACAGTGCGCTATCCGTTTGGACCCCACGCTTTTCTAGTTCCGTTGCCATTGCGCCATCCAAAACGATGGGCCCTTGTTTTAATAGTTTCTTTACAGTTACAGCTTGCATAAATGATTTCCTCTCTGCCTAGAAGTTATGTTATTCTAATAGCATTACTGATTTCCTCATCTTATTCTAATACTTGCGTTCTTGCAAGTAGGGAAGGCCGTTTTCAAATGTCAAAACAAACTCACCTTAGTCGCCAGATGGAATCCCGGCACGTCCTAATGATTTCGTTAGGCGGCGTCATCGGGACTGGCCTATTTCTCAGTTCCGGCTACACGATTCATCAAGCCGGACCAATCGGGACACTGCTTGCCTATACCATTGGGGCAATCATTGTGTACCTCGTCATGCTCTGTTTAGGTGAACTTGCCGTGGCAATGCCCTACACCGGGGCGTTTCACGTGTACGCTAAAAAGTACATTGGGCCCGGGACTGGTTTTACGGTGGCCATCCTTTACTGGTTGACCTGGACGATTGCGCTCGGCTCAGAATTCACCGCAGCTGGGCTCATCATGCAGCACTGGTTCCCCCACGTTGCCACTTGGCTGTGGAGTTTACTATTCATGGTCGTCATTTTCACGGTCAACGCCTTATCAGTCCGGTGGTTCGCCGAAACTGAGTTCTGGTTTTCCAGTATTAAAGTCTTTGCCATCATTGCTTTTATTATCTTAGGTGGCTTGGCCATTGTTGGCATCTTGCCACTCCATGGTCATACCACCGCCCCGTTACTCACTAACTACACTAAAAACGGGTGGTTTCCTAACGGTTTTGGCGGGGTCTTTACGACCATGCTGACCGTTAACTTCGCCTTTTCAGGAACGGAACTAATCGGGATTACCGCCGGCGAGACCAAGGACCCGGCTCACACGATTCCCGCCGCAATTCACACGACCTTGTGGCGCCTGATCATCTTCTTTGTTGGCAGCATGTTCGTCATGGCAGCGTTGATTCCTTATAAGCAGGCTGGCGTGACGCAGAGTCCCTTCGTACTCGTCTTCAAGGAAATCGGGATTCCGTACGCCGCCGATATCATGAACTTTGTCGTGCTGACCGCCATTATGTCAGCCGCTAACTCGGGACTCTACGCCTCCACCCGGATGTTATGGTCTTTAGCTAACGAAGGCACCATCCCCGTGGTCTTTAAAAAGACGACTAAACGGGACGTTCCGATATTTGCCCTGATGGCTAGTATGATTGGCGGCATTTTAGCCTTATTATCAAGCATCTACGCAGCCGGTTCCGTTTACTTAGTCCTCGTTTCAATTTCGGGTCTAGCGGTCGTGCTCGTTTGGATGGCGATTGCCCTATCTGAAATCAACTTTCGTAAAGCTTACGTTAAAAGCGGGCAGTCGCTGGATAAATTGGCCTTTAAAACGCCTGGTTATCCGGTAGTTCCTTGGCTGGCCTTCATTTTAAGCGGCCTGTCATGCTTGCTCATTTGGTTCGATCCTAATCAACGGATTGCGTTATACTACACGCTCCCGTTTGTAGCCATCTGTTACGCCGGTTACTATATCAACGAAAAAATCAAACGCGCTAAAAATTAAGCTTTAAAATTAAACTTTAAAATTAAACTCATGGTCCGACAGTACTTTCAAACATTGAAAGCCTGTCGGGCCATGAGTTTTTAATTCAGTTATCGCTCGATAACGCTGCTAAATAAGCATTTAAAGCGCTTAACTAAAATTATTTATGCTATGATTATTTTAAAGTTACGAACTAAAAAAGACCCGTTTCAATTAAAAATAAAGGAGCTGATTTCATGGGTCGTGGGTTATTACTTGTTAATTTAGGGTCACCGGCAACACCCGAAACGGCTGACGTTAAAAGCTACCTCCGTGAGTTTTTAAGTGATCAAAGCGTGGTCGAAATGCCACCCGCCCTGTGGCAACCAATCTTGCGCGGCATTATTTTACCAACGCGGTCTTGGCGTTCAGCCACGTTTTACCGGGACTGCTGGTTGCCAGCCGGATCACCACTTATCGTACATAGTCAGGATTTACGTGATCAAGTTCAAGCGGCGCTCCCGGACTGGGATGTCCGGCTAGCCATGACGTACGGCCAACCAGATATTGGTGACACGTTAAGAGCCATGGTCGCGGATGGTTGCCAGCACCCTGTCGTTTTACCGCTCTTTCCCCAGTACACTCAAAGTACGCACCAAGGCATCATTAACCAGGTCAACGCAACGGGTATGCCGCACACTTTGATCCATCACTTTTACGATCAGACCACTTATCAGCAGTTATTAGCCGCCAAAATCGAGAAAAGCTATCAACAACACCACTTTGACGCCGTCGTATTTAGCTATCACAGCATTCCAACCGCAATGGTTCGCCACGGCGACCCCTACCAGCAAGAATGTGAAGCGACAACGGCGGGCGTCAGCCAGTACTTACAAACAGTACCGCAAGACCAAATCGTCACGGCCTACCAATCCAAATTTGGGCCAATGCCGTGGCTTAAGCCGTACCTGCGCAACGAACTGATGCAACTCGTCGAAATGGGTAAACGGGACGTTTTAGTCGTGACACCGTCGTTTGTTTGCGATTGTTTAGAAACTTTGGAAGAAGATTTCGTTCAAAATTATCAAACTTTTCGCGCTAGTGGTGGCGACCGGTTTGATCTGGTGCCCTGCTTCAATGACGACCCCCAATTTGCCCATTTTCTCGCAACATTAGCCCTAAATGCTCAGGAGGTGGTCATTAATGACGCCTAATAAACGTCACAGTTTAGAAGAGATCAACCAGAGTGTGGCCGTTCCCGACGTTTATCAGAGTGCTTTCTGGCAGAAATTTCTTGCCTACAGCGGTCCCGGGGCCCTAGTTGCCGTGGGCTACATGGATCCGGGTAACTGGTTAACCTCACTAGCCGGTGGGGCGCAATTTCAATACCGGTTACTGGCAGTACTCGCCCTATCAATTCTCGTCGCCATGTTCATGCAGGCCTTAGCCATCAAGCTGGGCGTCGTCGCCCGGCAAGACTTGGCCCAGGCCATCGCCAGTACGCTTCCTCGACCCGTGCGCTACGCCGCGTGGATACTCAACGAAATCGCCATGATGGCAACCGACATGACCGGGGTCATCGGAACAGCGCTAGCTTTAAAAATGCTGTTTGGCCTACCCTTACTATTCGGTATCTTACTGACAGTTGGGGACGTCTTAGTCGTGCTCCTTTTCCTCCGCTTTGGTATCAGACGGGTTGAGTTCATTGTATTACTCGCAATTTTGACGGTCGGCATCATCTTCGGACTAGAAGTCGCCCGGGCCCACGTTGATACTAGCGCTGTATTCCGGGGATTCATCCCAAACAGTCTCATTTTTAAAAACCACCAGGCGCTCGTTTTGAGCTTAGGCATCTTAGGGGCAACGATCATGCCACATAACTTATACTTACACTCATCACTAGCTCAGAGTCGGCGCTACGACTATCACGATCCCGTCCAGGTCCGTGAAACTTTACGCTTCGCCAACTGGGATTCCAACGTGCACCTCGTGGCGGCCTTTCTAATCAACGCGCTCCTGCTCGTTTTAGGGGGTAGCCTGTTTTTCGGGCACACCCACGCGTTGGCAAGTCTGCAGGCCGTCTTTCACGGCCTGCAAAATAACGCCATCGTCGGTCAATTAGCGAGTCCGTTAATGGGCGGCCTCTTCGCGTTAGCACTGCTCATCACTGGACTGATTTCTTCCATTACGAGCACCTTAGCGGGACAAATCGTGATGGAAGGCTACCTGCACATTCGCTTACCCTTATGGCAACGGCGGCTATTGACCCGTTGCGTGACACTCATTCCCATTCTCATCATCGGTTTTATGGTTGGCTTCAGTGACCAAGCCTTTGAAGCTTTGATCATCGATGCCCAGGTCGCCCTAAGCGTGGCCTTGCCGTTCACGATGCTCCCACTGGTTGCTTTGACGAGTAACCGCAAATTGCTGGGCACACACGTCAATTCAACCGGCGTTCGTATCCTCGGTTATACGCTTGCTATTATTATCAGCTTATTAAACGTTGACTTAATTGTTAATCTATTTTGAGTTAATTATTGCCAACGCAAAAAGGGAGTTGAGACAAATGTCTCAGCTCCCTTTTACCACCGTGACTAAGATGGCGGATCAATTAACCAGTTCAAATCGTCATTCGAACCCGTGAAGTGATTTAATGACATTACAACATGACGCCATCGATAAGTCAATCCTTATTCAAGTTTAACTAATTATTTCAAAGTACAGCCGTCAAGGTTAAGAATCGTTAATCAGTCGGGGGTATTAACAAGGTACGCCCGTAAGAACGCCTCTTCGTCGTCATTGGCCTGCTGACCGACAGCATTCTTTTGATCGACTAAGAACACGTGGCCTTGGGGCTTTTCCGGCGTTCCATACATCTTGAAGACGTGTGGGATTTCCTTAGCCGTCATAAACCCGTCCATCTTCGCCGAATTATTGCGCAAGAAGTCCGTGTTGCCCGTACAAATAAACGTCGGAATAAACGGCGCTTGCAGGTAATCTTCCGTTGCCAACCGTTGCCGCTGAGTTTTGACGATTTCAGGTGAAAAGTAGGCTGCACCCGCTGCCGTAATCATCCCCGGATCCAACATAAATAACGCCGCACTGTTCAGGACTAACGCCCGAAAATGCAACTTAGTCAACGGATAACCGAACTGACTCCGGTAGTCGGGGTTCGTCAAAATCGTGGCGTACTGTTCAGCCATCTGACCGCCAGCACTGTCCCCCATTAAGATTACGTTATTTGGATCTAACCCGTATTCTTCGGCGTGTTCGGCGACCCAGTGAACGTAGGCGTTAACGTCATCCAACTGGTCTGGGAAAACGACGTCCGGAGCCAGCCGGTAGTTAGGGTTCACAAAGGCGAATCCCCGCTGGGCCCAGTTCAAGCCAAAGAATTGATAGGTTTCCTTAGTCCCATAACACCAGCCCCCACCGTGAATATTGATAATCGTTGGAATGGGCTTGGACACTCCGGTTGGTAAATATAAATCTAATAGGTGCCACGGTGTTTCTGCCCCATACCTTAAGTCATTAACCCGTTTGACACCCGGTACTTCGGTTGGTAAACCCGCGTCACGGCGATCATCGTTTGCCTTAAACGACTGACGCAGGTCCATAATTGCCTTTTTTTCTGATACACTCATTATGTAACCGCCTCCATCACCAGTTAATTTTAAGCCTTAAACTTAGCAACCGGCAAGGGAAACTTTATGCTACAATAAAAACCGTCGTTATCATGAAGATAACGGCGGCTATGAAACGAATTGGCTTGAATATACGTGCTATATATTACTTCGTTTCATCCATAATTATAACAGATAAAGGTTACGATGAGTTTGCAGAGTAATTACAAACGTGCAAATTATCATCCTCACTTTTTCCAGTCATCCACTTCCAAGCTAGTGGATATGGATACATAGAGAAAGGAAGTCCTACTGATGGTTAAAATTGCAGTGCTTTCCGACGTTCATGGTAACGCCACTGCTCTCGAAGCTGTCTTGCATGACGCTTCGGCACAAGGCGTAGACGACTACTGGACGGTCGGCGATATGACGGTCCGAGGCCCCGAATCCGAGCGGTGTTTAGACTTACTAGACGCTGTCCATCCGTCCGCTTACGTCCTCGGCAATCATGAACAAAATTACCAAAAAGTTCTGAACGCAACCCCGACTAACTTCACTAAGCCTAAGCAAGTTATGGCGACCATTTTGACTGCTTATGACCGCCGACAGTTAAGCCCGTCACACTTCCAGCAATTATTACAATTACCGCTGACCGTGACCAAACACGTGGGACCGCTGACCATTCGTTTACAACACGTCCTCCCAAATTTTGCCAGTGGACACTCACTTGCGCCCACGGCCGAACAGGTTAACTTTGACCAGGCTGCCGCTGGAAACGTGGACATCGTGATTTATGCCCACACCCATCAGCCCATCATGCGTTACTCAACCCAAGGACAACTGATTTTAAACGCAGGGACGGTCGGTCTTCCGACTGCCATCAATCCCAGGTTACGTCAGCCCCGGGCTTCTTACCTGATTTTGACGATCGATGAACAGGGGTTACAAAATACGGAGTACCGCCAAGTTGATTTTGACTGGCGACTGGCAATTCAAATTGCAAAAGACCGCAACTTGCCCTACCTGTCATTCTATGAACAGACGTTGGCCACGAATGCTTACCAATACGCCCCCAGTGCCGTATCCGCTTACAACATCCAGCACGACATGGATAAGCAAGCGCGTTTAATTCTTAGCGATAATCGTCGCTGAAAAAACACTAAGAATTCGGAAGAAAATAGTTTCATTCTGTCATGATTTCTGTATACTGTTTAAGTCGAGCGTTGAACGTTAACGTTTGGTTTCAAGAGAGGAGTCATGATTAATGTACATTAAACAAGCAACCCTTGATGATTTAGATACGATCATCGATATTTTAAGCGACGGGCGTAACCAGTTAGCCGAGGCCGGGGTCGACCAATGGCAAGGCGACTACCCTTCCCGCAAGCAAATCACTGGCGATATTATGCAAGGCGTCGCGTTCTTAGTTAACGCCGACGATAACGCTACGGTCGGTGCCGTCGCAATCGTGCCATCACCAGACGCCACTTATGACACGGCTAACGCTGAATGGCTGAACAAGACGGAACCTTACCGGGTCCTCCACCGCGTAGCGATTCATTCAAGCCACGCTGGCCATGGCTATGCCACCCAATTATTTGAAAAAATCATTACTCACATCACTGAAAAACACGCCGAAATTAAAAGTATTCGGATTGATACCCACTCAGACAACTTAGCAATGCAACATTTAATTGCAAAGATGGGCTTCCAACGGGTCGGTGAAATGGTCGGTGTTTACCACCACGATGACGTTTGTTATGTTTATGAAAAATTGATCCACTAAACAAAGTGCTCCTCAAGCCGGATTTCCGGTTTGAGGAGCTTTTTTTGTCATATTTCAAAAATTAAAAAAATCAAATTTTGCTTTGGATGTCGTTATATCAATGCTCAAACTAATTAGTCCGGTCGTCACTGATAGCATGCGGTCGTGGGACCGGGTCAAGCCAAAAACGTCTTGTCCCTCGCCCGGAACGATTGCAAAAAGCGCAATTGTCCCGGACCGTCCGTGGTGTATGGCCGAAAACCATCGGCCCAACGCCACCTTCACGACCGATACTATCAGTGACAACCTCCGATGGTTTAATGAATTTTTGGATTATCGCATTAGTAAATCTACTTTTAGCGAAGTCGGACAGCCTGGTTGTGCTGTGTCGGCAAGATTAGCGAGCGGTTTTCAGTCGCCAATCTTGCGGGGCGATTCAAAGACGCGGGTTATCGGCTTTGAATCGAGGTCGCAGACCGCAGTTTTTGGCTGCGGCCGTCCCCCATAGCACAACCAGGCTGTCCGACGAAGCGAATATTTATGAATAACTATGGCATTGACGTTAATCTTAGACCTTTCAGTTATTGTAGCCGCCCTTAAATCTACTGATCAGGATTAGACAGTACGTGCTTGATTCTAGATAAAACATCTTTATTCTGGTGCACCGTTTGACAGTCTTGGTCTAGCAAGTACGCCAACTGAGCTCGGCGTTGTGGCCGGTCCAAGAAAACGTAACTCCGCGGCGCAACAAAGTTCGGGAACTGCGCCTTTAGATTTGCCAAGCGCACCGGCTCAAAAGTAATGACAGTCGTCACCGGAATTGCTAAGCCCGTGCTGGCGGGTGCTAAGTAGGCCATCGTTGACTGGGGATCATCCCCTTGTAGCTTGGCACCTAGTTGGCCGAGGACTGCGGGGGCCGCTGTAATAGCCGGGGCACACTGGACGTAACTACCGATGCCACCCTGCTTTCCAGTCGTATAAATAAACGCTTGAAACGCGCGTGAATAAAAGCGCCGCCGAAACTCAAGCACCTTATCGCCAGCTTCAATCGCCGCAGCCGGTTGCGGATGTAACGAAAACAGTAACGTTGGTAATTGAGGCTCATAATAATCTTGAATGGTTGACACACTGCCACCTCATTTTGCTTTAAATTGGATGTCTTTAGTATAAAACAAGCCCCACCGGCGAACAAAATACGAACTTTATAGCGTTTGTAATTTTAATTATCCGGATTTATATGTTGATAAGCTGGAAATTACCGTTTTTTTATTGTATATTGTTCGTATCAACAGCAAAGGTGGAATTAATTGTGCACTGGTTAGCAGATTTATTAGCCGCCGTGGGGGTCGTCTTGAACGGGATTCCCCAAGGTATTATGGCAATGACGCTCGGATTTGCCGTTTTTCCGACCGCCTTTTCATTTGGATTAGCAGCACTGGTTAACGGCGTTGCCGGATCGGTTGCCCCGATTTCATTTCAAGCGGAATCCTTAGCCTTAACCGGACATTTAGGTAAGGACCTCCGCGAGCGAACTTCAATCATTTTCTTTGGGGCGGCAATCATGTTAGCAATTGGGCTAACCGGTTCTTTGACCCGCATCGTCGACATTTTAGGCAATCAAATTATGGCTGGGATGATGGCCGGAGTTGGCTTAATGCTCGCCAAGATTGCCCTACAAATGACCAAGGAACAGCGCAATTTTGGGTGGCTGTCGATTGCTCTAGCCACCGTGACTTACATTATCAGTAAGGACTTAGTCTGGACCATTGCCATTTCCGTTATTGGCACGAGTCTATACGCGGTCTTCGGCGAGAAGTATCATGTGACCCTTCCAGAACACGTCACGGCCCGCAAATTTCAATTTGTGAAGCCCTTAGTCAACGTAAAAATCTTACGGGGCGCTTTGAGCCTTGCCTGCTTAAACATCGGTGCCAACATTTCATACGGCCTGATTACGGGGCAAATGACGGGACAAAAACCTAACCCAGTTAACCTTAATTTATTGACGAGTACGCAAGCGTTGGCCGACTTTGGCACGAGTTTACTCGGTGGTGCGCCCGTCGAAACCATTATTTCTGCGACTGCCAGTGCACCGGAACCTGTGATTGCCGGCGTCTTAATGATGGTCATCATGGCAATTATTCTATTGATGGGCTGGCTCCCTAAAGTGGGGCAATACGTTCCTAGTGCTTCAATTGCCGGTTTTCTATTTATCTTAGGGACCGTCGTCATCTTCCCAGAAAACGCCGCAACCGCCATGCACGGTTCAATGGGAACGATTGCTGGAATCACTTTAGTCATTACCGCGCTGGTCGATCCGTTTACCGGGCTTCTCAGCGGTGCCATTTTGAAATTTGGTTTGCCATTATTAGGATTGGGGATCTAACACATGTCAAAAACTTATGAACTAACACTTGGGCCACTCAAACGCGACTTACCACTGGTTAGGATCAGCCCAACGACCACCATCGCGTCATTCGTGCTACTAGGCGACGCGGAACTAACGGAATACGCTGCCGACCAACTGAGCCAAAAACTGGCTACCACGCCGTTTGACTACCTCGTCACCATGGAAAGCAAGGGCATCCCGTTAGCACAGGTGCTAAGTGACAAGACCCACCATCCCCACTTCATCGTGTTACGTAAAAGCGTTAAGGATTACATGCACGCCCCGGTTTCCGAACCCGTACATGCGATTACCACCAGTTCGGATCAAAAATTAGTCTTGGACGGGGCCGACGCAGCGCTAATTAAGGGCAAACGGGTCATCATTGTCGACGACGTCATTAGTAGCGGGGGTTCGTTAAATACGGCTCGCGCCCTGCTGAATCAGGCTGGTGCCACAATCGTTAAACAGTTGGCGATTCTCGCTGAAGGGGACGCCGCGGACCGTGACGATATTGATTTTCTGGCCCCCCTACCTTTATTTAAATAATCTTTCACTAAAAAATAGTGGTTCAGAAATCTACACTCAACAGATTTCTGAACCACTATTTTTAATTTTGCTTAATTTAAGCTTCAATCCCACGGTCAAACAACTCTTGGTACAAAGCTAATTCTTCAGGCGTATTGCGACTACTCATGAAGTGAATCGTCCGCTCACGTGATGCAGTCTGTAGCAAATTCTTTTGTTTTAATTGATACTGTAAGTTCCGACTGATTCCCGCATAGCCGGTGTAGACACTAACGGGATGGTCAAATTCTGATTGAATTAACTTTTCAATAAACGGGTAGTGGGTGCAACCTAAAACTAAACCGTCCACTTGTGCCGTCGCGACCGTTCCTAATAACTGATGAACAAGTTGCTTGATAGCGGGAAGCGCTGTTTTTCCTTGTTCAACCAAGTCGGCTAACCCCGGACAGGCTAACGATTGAATAGCCGTTTGTGCTTGATACCTAGCGACCTGCGCGTTGTACTTTGGCAAACTGATTGTTAGCGGCGTCGCCATCACTAATATGTGACGTTTACCCGCATCCACGGCTTCTTTTAAAGCTGGTTCAATGCCTAAGATGGGCAGTTCTGGATAAGCAGCCATTAATTCGGGCTTAGCCGCACTGGTTGCCGTGTTGCACGCAATTACGACTGCTTTAACCTGTTGCTGCCGTAGCGTTTCAATCACGTTAGTAGCTAACGTACAAACCTCGGCAGCGGATTTCTCACCGTACGGGGCGTTAGCCGAATCCCCATAAAAAATAAAATCTTCATTTGGCAAATCGGCTGCTAACGTCCGCAGCGTACTAATTCCACCAACCCCGGAGTCAAAGACTCCGATTGGTGCATCTAATCGTTCCATTTCAATCCCTCTTATGTCATCCAACCAATTACCCACTGATTGGACCAATCTTTGTTGTTACGTGTCACAATATTAAGCATACGCTCGTTTTTATCCCGATACAAAATTTATTATACGCAGCTAATACACGGTAATTTCACGACCATCCACACTGATCAGTTGATCTTCAGCTAGAAGCTTAAATTGTCGACTCAGCGTTTCCGGCGTCACGCCTAGGTAGCTGGCTAATTCTTTCTTCTTCACCGGTAATCGGAAATGTGTTTGTTGGTTTTCTTGGCTAACTTGTTGTAAATATGTCAGTAGGCGCTCCTTAGAACCAAGATTACTAGTTAAGGCACTCATGGACTCTAAGGCAGTTAAGCGGTCCCCTAACGCGTTTAACAAGTTCAGGGCCAAGGTTGGGACTCGCTTGACTAAGCCCTGGAAATCATGGCTCCCGATGGAACAGATGCGGGTATCTTCCACCGCCTCGGCGTAATTATAATGCGGCCGTTGCGTAAATAGCGCTGCCTCACTGTCAATGCTGCCGGGACGTAACATGTACAAGATCTTTTCCTTACCATTTTCATTCAACTGGTACACCTTGACCTGGCCCTGATCAATAATCATCATTCGGTCTAGCAGCGTCGTGGGCGCGTACAGGACGGTTCCCTTGGGGAAAAGTTGTTGGTGAACGGATATTTTAGCTAACGCCGCAATGTCGTCATCACTCAGTCCCTGGAAGATTGAAGCGGATTGCACACATTTAAATGCAGAATGGGTCATTTTTTCTCCTTTCTTGATAAATGTCAATTTTTTCTAATTGCCGTTAGTATACACTAAGTCTCGTTGAAAGAAAGTCAAACAATCTGGAGGATCAACTTATGAAAATCTATCAAGCAAACATTGTTCCATTAAACGCCGATATTATTGGTTCAGCTGCCCATGGTTCCGCACTATTCGTCGTCAACGGCGACCAACTCGTCGTTACGATTGAAATGTTCGATACGCCAGCTAATCAGCAACACTGGGAACATTTCCACGGCTTCCCAGATGGTCAAACGGCGCAGATTGCAACGGCCGCGCAAGACGTTAACCACGACGGCTTCGTTGACTTACCAGAAACCGAAGCCGTTTCCGGGACAACCATGGTCCCATTCAACGACACGCCGGAGACCATGGACATCCCCAACGACGCCTACCCGGTTGCCGATGCCAACGGTTACTTTGCCTACACCAAGATCGTGCCATTAAAACAACTGGACGCTGAATTTAAGAACGCTTTTCATGATAGTGACCTTGAACTTGATAAGCGGGTTATCTACATTCACGGCGTTGCGAATAGTTTAGACTTACCCGCGACGGTGGCTGGCGAAGTCGCAAACTACGACGCGCACGTCACCCTGCCGATTGCGGTCGGTAAAATTAACGCGATTACATTAGACTAAATATAAGGAGTGACTTTCCAATGCCATTAATGAAAATTGATATGCTGACGGGTCGTTCAGAAGACCAGATCAAACAAATTTTAGATATCTCTTACCAAGTAATGTTAAAAGCGTTTGATGCGCCCGTTGGTGACCGGTACCAGATTGTCACGCAACACGCACCCTATGAGATGCAAATTTTAGATACGGGTTTAAACATTCCGCGGACGGATCAAGTCCTCATCTTTAGCCTCGTCACTAGGCCCCGAACTGAAGCACAAAAGGAAGCCTTCTATCACGATTTAGTCACTGCACTACATGATCAGTTAGGCCTTGCGCCAACTGACGTGATGATCAATTTAAGTGTTAATACGGATGCCGACTGGAGTTTTGGCAACGGCGAAGCCCAATTCTTAACTGGTAAACTCTAAAAATAATCACCGACCCTCGCTGAGTGCTCTTATGGCTCAGTGGGGGTTTTATTGAACTAGCCCAATTCCATTCCTTTTCTGCTGATAACTATGATACGATTAACTCATAAGATATAAAGCGCTTTCGAAAATTTTATCAGACCCTGTTTGTTTTGAAAGGAGCACCCTACTATGCAGACCACCGGCACACAAGCAATCAGTCCTCACCTTACAATCGACTGGGACCAGCAAACTTTTACCGTCAATAACGGGACTCATCTAAAGACTTATCAATTTGTGCAACTGAAAGACAGCCACGTGATTCAGGTTAGGGATACTAAGCAAAAACAGAATTTACTGACGCGTACCCTCGTTGGCAGCTTCATTGCTGGTTCTGTGGGTGCGTTGGCGGGCGCATTAGGCGCGGACCAGCAATACACGGTCTGTCGTGAATTGACGCTTCACCTGACACTGACTAACGACAAAACTTACGATTTCAAATTGATTATGGCACCTACTAAGACCAGCACGACTGCGTACCGGAAAAAGATCATCGCTACCCGCGATATGTCGCAGGCATTCCAACGGATTGTTGACCTTAATCGTGCGTAAAATGATGACTGTTCAGAAAAGATTTTACCAAAATAATGATTAACCGTTCTTGCCAACTGACAAGAACGGTTTTTTTGAAAATAAAATTTTCCCTTACAAAACTATACAGTGTGCTGTATAGTTTATTGGTGAGGTGATTAGATGAATGAAGATGAAATGATTGCACGGCAACTGTTACAGTTAGCCCGCAGAATCAAACAGCGGCGGAATCTCCATATTCAAGATTTGAATTTAACAACGGTCCAGGGCGATGCCTTGAAATACTTTTTTGATCACCCTAATCAGACCATTGCAATGTTTAAGGATTATCAAGGGATTACCCATCAAACCGCGCGGGTAATCGTCCAACATTTAGTACATTTAAGAATCGTCACTTTGGCACCCAACCCTAAAGATGGCCGGTCAAAACTAGTCGTGTTAACACCGCTAGGATTTGCCAAGTACGATCAGTTAGACAAACACGGATGGCAAACTAGTGAAGAACTCTTTGCTGGGTTTACACCAGAAGAACAGCGGCAATTCTTAGCATTAGCGCGGCGTGCCAATGCTAATTTGGAAAGGAAATGACCTGCGTGAAAACACGCTTATATACCAAAGATGTGACATTAGTTTTAGTAGCAAGTTTCTTTTATTTAATGAGTCCCATGTTAATTAATCCAGTTATTGCTGGCTTTGCGGCAAACGCTGGGGCTAGCAGTATTTTAGCGGGCGTGATTGCTGGTGCCATGAACTTAACAGCACTGGTATTACGACCGTTAGCTGGTAACTTAACCGATCGCGTTTCGAAGTATAAATTGACTCTAGCTGGTGGACTGTTCATTTTATTAGCAAGTTTAGGCTATACTTTTACAACTAACGTGGCGTTAATCATAATTTTTCGGATTATTAATGGGATTGGCTACACGCTGTGCTCAGTCTGCATGGCGACCTGGATGGCAGCCTTATTGCCAGCGGATCGGATTGGTTCCGGAATGGGCATTTACGGCTTAGCCAGTGCCCTAGGAATGGCAGTTGGCCCAGCAGTTAGTGTCTATTTATATCAACACTATAGTTATCAAAGCGTCTTTTGGGTCGCGTCAGCGTTTAGTATCTTACTGTTAATTGTGATTCAATTCGTTGGCAACCGTGGTGTTCCTAGTCCCACGCAACAAACAGACGCGACAACGCCAAAGAAATTTCAGTTTGTCCAGCCGAAAGTCGTCCCTCTGGCGTCAATTTTACTGTTAATCTCGTTACCATATTTCGCTACGGAAACGTATATTGTGAGTTACATTGCACACCGCCACTTTTCAGTGCCAGCAGGTGCTTTCTTCCCGGCTTATGCCATTATTTTGCTAATTATGCGGCTGGTGCTACGCGATGCGTTTGATAAGGTCCCGTTTAAAAAATTCTTCTGGTTGGGATTAGGGTTTAACCTGTTAGGACTGATTGGCCTAACTGATTTAAGTAATTGGTTCATGTTATTTTTGGGGGCGTTTGGATTTGCGGCTGGCTATGGTTTGATGTTTTCAATTTGCCAAGCCAAGGCGTTAACACTGGTTCCAATGTCAGACCGTGGTTTAGCGAACAGTACATTCTACATTGGTGTGGATCTAGGCATGTCAGGCGGACCAATGTTAGCGGGACTGATCACGGCCTTCTTACCGTGGGCATGGCTCTACCCAGTCATGGCACTGACATTACCGTTGGCAGTTATCGTTTACCTCGCCAATCGCCGGTTATTAGCCTAATTAGGAAAAGATAATATTTCTCACGGAAATAGACCCTTTCAAGATTTTATTGAAAGGGTCTTTTTTACATGAATATCCGTACCCGGATCGTTTTAATTAAAAAGTCAGTTCAATTAGCATACCTTTTGATGATTAACAAAACACCGTCTAAATTGAATTTCTAAACAATAAAGTTCGTCTCACGCTTCTCATCTTTAGGTTTCTTTGGATATTCCAAAAAGAGTCGCTTTATATTTACGAGAAAAGCATTCAAAATTATACTTTACATCATCAAACCAGACCGTTGCCGGTATTCAAATCGTCAGTGTCACTCCTATAGATACGGTGTCGATAGAAGCCATCTTGCCAAGTCCCCCACTCCGTTTATGAAAGTGGTGAGTGTTGTGCGTAAAGCATTCCAACTATTTAAGGACTACCTGTCATGTCTACCGATTTTTATCATCAGTTTTTATTTCGTCACGGCACAACCTGATGGTCACTTTAGCTTAACTTGGAACCCGCTTAATTTACTACTTGTTTCCTCCTATCTTTTAACCTATCCCCTAGCTTTACGGTGGCTACCTTTCTTTCACAACAAGTCCCTTTATATGCAGTCCTACGTGACTTTAGGCATCAGCCATTACCCACATCATGCCATACTGTACGACAAGCTAAAACTTCGCGATGATATCGTCAATGTAATGGCTATTTGGGCCCTACATGGAATTGTGTTTCTGTTTTCCATTCCAGTGGTTGTTTTCATAGGTTGTTTTCGGATTATAAAGATTCTGATACATCACGGATAACTAATTTTGGCGCACAAAAAAGTCGTTATATCGATGATATAACGACTTTTTCAAGGTACTTAGAGCTTTCTGAAAACCTCTTAGTACCGGCGATCGGGGTCGAACCATCCACTGTATCCATTGGGGCCCAACGCATGTGGCGGGCAATTTTTAAATGTGCACCAAATGTGCACCAACTTTTCCCGGGTAGTTTTTATACATAAATGTTTTTTATTTCAGGGGGCTTGAGCGGGCTCGGAGAGCTCAAGCCCCCCCTTGCACCTGTCGCTAATCATTCTTCAGCAAGTAAACGAAAATCAAGATTAAGATGATATATTGCATGAGAAAAACACCTCCTTCCAGGTAGCCCCCACACCGCTTGCGGTGTATTATGGGGCGGACTGAAGGTGGTGTTTTTCGCTACGCCACAACTGACAGCGACAGGTGCAAAGAACTTGCGTCTGCTTTACAGCCTAGTTCCACATCCTACTGACTCGGATAAAGTTAGTTCAGAAGGGATGCACTTTTTTATTCTGATTAAGTATAACAATCTTTACTAAATCTCCTAATTGTAGTAA
Source organism: Lactiplantibacillus paraxiangfangensis (assembly GCF_036246185.1). NCBI lineage: Bacteria > Bacillati > Bacillota > Bacilli > Lactobacillales > Lactobacillaceae > Lactiplantibacillus > Lactiplantibacillus paraxiangfangensis. Next base: position 39,042 of record NZ_BTPW01000009.1, on the reverse strand, counting down.
GATACACGCATTAAGATGATATATTGCATAAGGAAAAGGACTCCCTTCAAAATTTTATTGACGGGAGTCCTTTTCTGATTTTTAAAACTGGTTTTGACTTTAGGGGGGGCTTGAGCGGGCTCGGAGAGCTCAAGCCCCCCCTTGCACCTGTCGCTAATCGTTCTTCAGCAAGTAAACGAAAATCAAGATTAAGATGATATATTGCATGAGAAAAACACCTCCTTCCAGGTAGCCCCCACACCGCTTGCGGTGTATTATGGGGCGGACTGAAGGTGGTGTTTTTCGCTACGCCACAACTGACAGCGACAGGTGCAAAGAACTTGCGTCTGCTTTACAGCCTAGTTCCACATCCTACTGACTCGGATAAAGTTAGTTCAGAAGGGATGCAACAAAATAAAAACGGCCTAACACCAGTCATATCACCAGTGCTAGGCCATTTTTCAGTGCTGTCAGGCGTGTTTTGAGCCATCGTTCAGGGATGAACCCGTAGAAGTACCCGAACTAGTTCCTGAAATTGACGTACTTTTTTCATCATCCACTGCTTCATTCGCAATTTTTGTGATTTGTTTCGCTTCATCATCCGTTGATGGTAAATTTACAAATTGCACGTTGGTAACCACCCCTAACATCCCTAGCATGGTTAAAATAATATCAATCAGTAAAATAATTGTTCCCCAATCACCCATAAACTTGATATGGAAAATAGAAAGCAGTAATTGAATAGCAATAATTGCCAGTGAAATAAATGCTGCAAGTAATTTGCCATTTAAGGTGCCATCTGGATTTTTTAAAGTACTCTTTTTCATAATTGTGAATCTCCCTTTTTAAATAACGTTTTAATATCTTCGTCATGTCTGATCAACCGTGCTTCATGGTCTCGCAACATATCTGAATGCTGTTTTAGTAACTCATCAGTAATTTTTGCTGTCTTTTCACGGTCCACGTTCATGTCACTAATTTTAGAGGACAAAATACTGATTTGCGCATTTAGCGGTGAAACAATAATTGTCTTGATTAGCCATGAAAGTGCAGCAATAAACATTCCGATAATTGAAAACAGAGTCAGCCATTCAGTAAATGAGTAACCCATGATGTAATGCGGCGGTACTAAATATTGATGTGTCATCATTCCAATTACAGCCATTTCAAACTTTGAAAGCACATTACCGCACCACCAATCGTTGACCAGGTAAAATTACCGTAGTCGTTCGAATGCCATTTAATGAAGTTAACTTATTAACAGTGGCTCCGTATTGCCGTGCGATGACCCACAAGCTGTCACCCGACTTAACTTTATAGTACGTATGGCTAACCTTTTTACCTGATACTCGCTTGCCATACGATTCACCACCGTTGCGACCCAACTTAATAAATCCGTTACGCCCATTCGCACGCAAATAACGGGCCCACACACGATCAGGTTTAATGATCACTCGATTATATGATACTGACTCACCTTTATAGTAAGTAGCCACTTTGGTTGCTTTTTTATTAGTGCTGGTCCACACCGCTAGCTTGCGATTAGGATAAAAATTACCGCGCTGTGAATACACTTGCGTGGCAATTTTTTTAGTCTTAGTCTTTGATACTAGCCGTTTAGATTTGTTTGCAACCTTATTCTGATGCTTTACCGCCGTCTTATCGGTTGGCTTTACCTTTGATTTTTGACCGGCAGTGTAGTAGTGATCATACAGCTGACTTACATCAAATCCACCATAACTAATCCGGAAATGTGCAGTTGATGACCATTGCCATCCGTGATTGCTTGTATACCATGACTTTCCAGCCACTGTGTAAGGATATGCAGCAATCCACCCTTGTCCCTTTTTGATGGTAACTTTAGTGTTTACCCAGGATCCCGAAGTATAGATATCTGGTCGGTAACCGAACTTTTTAATTTCTTTCATAAAAGCTTTGTTGTTTGCAGTATTCGTAGCTTTAGACAGATTATTCTGTTGCTGAGCTTCAACGTCAGTTGCCAGGACTGCGCCTACTGGTAATCCCGCTGAATTAGCAGTCCGACCAGCAAAGTCCGCCTCAGCGATTGCCTGAGCCTTTGTTTGATAGCGGGCAAAATGATAACCATTTACATATAGACCAGCAGACTGTACGTTCTTGATATTACTTGCAGCATAACCGTCTTTAAAATACGCACCTTCACTAATTTTCACAGTCACAGCTTTCACACCAAACTCATTACGCATTGAGGTATACTCTGCTGCTGACATATATCCGTTGTTATTGCTAACGTCCACCATATCCATTTTAGCTGCATTGGATTGAGTGCTTGCCGAAAAAATGCCAAATAAAATAGCCCCCGCAATTAATGCAGGCGCCTTAAGCTTATTGCTATTCAATTAGATTCCTCCTACTCTAAACTGCTATTGATTTGAAACTGAAGTGTACCGTCGCTAGGGTAAATTGAAACTCCGTTTGAGTCGGTAACCCAAACTTCAAGTTGATACTTACCAACAGTCAATTTAGTCATCAAATCAGCATCAAACTTTAATTTAACCACCCCGGTTTCTGGATCATCCAACGTGGTTAAATCGATTTCTTTATCGCTTACCTTTCCCAAATCACTTCCAATTTTGATATTAATACCTGTGACATCACTCAAGTCAGTCGGAACATTGTCATCCCCGCAAACAAGGTCAAAAGCCGTGGTAGTGTCGCCGTGCTTGACTGATTGAGATGATTCATCTGAAAAGCTTAATGTTTTGGCCACTACTTAGCCCCCTTGGTATTTGCCTTAAGCTGACTATTTTCAGTTCGTAACTGTTCATTTTGAACTTGAAGAACTGCAACCTGAGCTTCATATTCAGCCACCTTTTTAGCAAAGTTCACTTTAAACCGGTTAATCAAAGCTTCAGCATCAATCTTAACGTCATCCATAATCAATCCTCCTTTGCCGCTGCGACTTCTGTACTACTATCACTGGTATCTGTTGTGGCTAAATATGGCGAAATATCAGCAGTTAGTGCTTTCATACAAGCAATGTATAATCCTGCATTAGGGTCTTCAAGTGTCCCTTTCTTCATAGCATCAAGGTACGGACCATTAGCCAGTACGACATATCCATCTAGATTGTCACCGGAAACTGGGAAAGCAAAGGTATAGTAAATGCTTGTCCCATCACCATTCCTATTTTTTTCTACCCGTGTGATTTGCAAATTATCAGCCATTAGTATTTTCCTCCATAATTTCAAGTTTTCTCAATCTAATTTGAAGCTGCTCATTTTCTCTTTGCAATGCTTTAATTGCCGACCACCCATAAAAAAGAGATCTAGTGGTATCAATACCAGCGCCATCAAAGGATGTAATTTCTTGCCGCGTGTAGTAATCCTTCTTCCCATTCACATCATCAAGGATAGGCCCCATATGTTGTCCATTTGTGTTATCTTCACCCTTATATTTGTAAGTAGCCAAGTCAGTATTTGCAACAACACTACCTTTATCGGAATACGGAATAACTTCCTTCTTTAATGAAGCAAGGCTAGGAGTATCCAAGCCAGCCGCTTTAATTCTGATAAAGTTACCTGTGTTACCGTAACCTCCCTGAAATCCAATAACCGAGCTATCAACTGAATTAATAGTATGCGGTGATTGTCCAATTCTAATCTGGTTAAATTGGCCCCAGGTTGTATCCGCGTTGACGCCACCTTTGACCTCAATCCCTTGGTCCTTAATGTGAATGCCATTGGTATTAATCACTACCAAGTCATTCAGGCTTTTAGTTGAGAGTGAAATTAAATCAGCGTCCATGTAAGTTCGGTTACCCGTATCACTTGTAAACTTCAGATAGGAAGCCGCTAGGGTACTTTGAACGTTACCAACGTTTTGGGTCGCACCATCAATGGTTCTTGAACCGTTTGAAGCTGCAACGATGTAGCCACTGCCAATTTTTAAAGTTCCTGTGTTCAGTTTCCAAGCGTGATAGTGATTTCCAATGTCTTGGTCAATACCATCATAAGTAGTCGTTAAGGTTCCGTTGGTGTCTAAAATTACTTGACCAGCCGATAGGATATTACCAGTGTCAGCAGTGTAACCTTGGTATTTATCGGTATGAGTTAGCATTGGTTGACTAAATGCGCCGTGCCCTTGACCATTGTATAGCCAATATTGTAAGCCAACAGAGACTGCACCATCTGGCGGAATTACTTTTTCAACCGTAAATAGTTGCCAATCATGAAAGTTTCCATCAGGATAGTAGTCTTTTACTCCAAAACCCGATAATCGGTTGCCGTTCGCATCGTAAAAGGCAAGAGTCAGTTCATAAATGGCTCCAACTTGCGAACCCCAGTCAATAAACCAAGCTGAAGCACTATACGCAAGCATATTGCTTTTAACGAACGGAACTTTCTTTGTTTCGCCAAAAAGGTTCCACGTTCCACCAGGATTCTTATTGACAGCAATTCCCAAGGTCCCGGCATGAGCAGATTGGCTGGTTATATAGCCACCGTTGTTAATACTCCACCCTGCACCGTTTGCTAGTAATTCAGAATTATAAACAAAGTTTTTGTTTCCGATTAGTGAAAGTGAAGTGGCGGTGATATTTCCCTTGTCGTCTGTGGTAAAAGTTCCGTTGGGATTACTGAAAGTTCTTGCAACGATATCGACGCCTTCCAGCGTCCCCGTGGTAACTTTTCCAATATTTGCAGATAATGCAGATAGGGACCCAACATCGATATGACTGGCGCCTATTTTTCCTGTGGTAATGTTTGACGCGTTCAAATTTTTAACAGTAATCACATTTGCATCAATTGTTCCAGCAGTTAGTTTGTTGGCACTAACTTCGCTAATTTTAGCCGTGTTAATTGACGCGTCTTTAATTTGAGCGTTGCCGATAACGGCGTTACTCAAAACCGTTTCAGCGGGCGTATACATAACTTCTTTAGACGAATTAGACAAAATGAAATTTTTAATTGTGACCTTACCGACGCTTATCGACTGATTTACGTGTAAATGGACGTTGGTGGCCTCGTTTTGAATCGGGTACCAATAAATAAGGCCAGCAAAATGTCCAGAAAGTTGATTGGTTACTGTTATATCAATTCCATTACGGTTTGAATCGGCAAATATGTCATGCCAAATTCCCACCCCATTAACGTTTTGAACTTGGTTAAGTCTCCATGCTCCCGCTTTTTCAACCATCCAATCGAAGCTAACCCAAACAGGGTCACTAACTTTTAAAGCGTCATCGTCTAACCATATATCTGTATTATTACCTGTATCGACAAAACCCGGACCAGTCATCAACGCTAAATTTCGATTACTGATTTTTAATTTGTCATACGCATCACTTGCATCTTTACCAGCTTGAACTGCATTTTTTGCGTCGATGCTAGCCTGACTACCAGCAACAGCAGCTTGTGACGATACAATATCAGCATTTGACGCAACCTGACTAGCAACTGCGACGTCAGACTTTGTGTTTGCTATGTCGGTGTCATAACTTGCTTGAAGTTTATTTTCCATTAGAGCCATTTGATTATTAAAGTCAGATAAGGCCGCAGCGTACTTGTCACGATCAATATCACTTGCCTTGTCACCAGTACCGATAACCGTCCCCATGAAGGTGTTCAAGGTGGCATAAGAAGATTCTAGCTCCTTAGTATCAATACCAGCATCCTTTGCACGGGCTAAAAGGACGTTGTAGCGCGACGTTTCCCCAGCAAATCGTGCCGTGGTACCCTGCTTCTCGATCACTGACATCATATTAGGATCATACAAGTTTTTCACATCTTGATCAGTAGACTTGGCCTGATCTGTAACTGCGTTAATCCTAATTCCATCATCCGATAAAGTGACTTGAACCGGATTTGATTCTGTCATTTAATCACACCTTTTTTCTATTCTTCATCTGTCTCGATAACTCCCGTATTGATTTCAGTTGCTGCGGGACGCACTTTAATCGGAATTGTGAATACTCGTTCCGTTTCTGTTCCTGCAGCATTCGTACAATTGAAGGTCACCAAAAGCTTCCTATTCCCTTGGGCATCATAAAGTACATTACAAGTTTCTGGTTCTTGGGCGTCATCAGTCATTTTCAAATCCATATCAAGCAGGTAATTCATTGCGAACTCCTGGCCTTTATGAACCACATTGATACCGTAAACCATACGTGAATCATGCATATCCACGTTACCGGACTGCCAGTAAACGTATGGAAAATCCAATACCTGGGATTGATAGGTCTGTTTCCCTTTTCCAATTTCAAAACCATAATTAGTAATATTGAACGAGTACAAGACATCATAATTGCCAGATTGAATGGCTGCCAGCTTCAAAATATCTTGGTGACCATCTGGATAACCACATAATACGTAGCCGTGCTTGATGTCAGCATTCACAAAACACTTTTTCCCGGTGTCATAGTATTTAGACACTCTGCTATCGCTTGGCGTAATCGTTGCGTCAGCTACATAAGGAAAGCGACTGATAGCATAGCTTTCACTGCTCATATCAACGCACGTAGATGCCCAAATATAGGTACCGCTACTTGTTTCTTCAATGGAGAAACTTGCACCGTGGCCACCATTTGTAATTTTCATCATGCTTACGGTCGAAAAGTCCGCATTATGAAGGACGTACAAAGTATCCTTAGTCGTTTTCTTATTAACGGCACGCGAAGTAATATATTGCCCATTGCTCAGCCTGCACATATATTGGGCAGCGTTCGTGGTACCAACCGTCGTATTTATTGGGTTAAAATCACCCAAGTGAGTAATTTCAGTTGTATCCAAGCTGACCTCTGGTGAATCCTGGATATATCCCGTTTCGATAGTCCCGTGTAACGTACCCACAGCGGACCGCGGTGCGTTAATCAAATACCCGGTTGCTTTATATCCAGGATCAACAGTGCCATCTGTATTGTACCGACGCCAGATAAATCCTTTGTTATCAATATATGAGCTGATATTGGTCCCAGATTCCCAAGCGCCTAAAATAACCCGCTTAGTTTGGCCCGCATCATTAAAGTTCACGCCATCAGGAGTAGACGCAACCGGGCGAACTGAACTGGCATCAGTACGTGCTTTCTCTAGCGCTGACAGCAAAGCATTTTGATATCCCGTTAACCAAGCTGGCGTACTAGCAATAACAGTCACATATTCACCAAAACCGACAGTATTCCCATCAGGATTGGCAAAACTTATTGTCCGCTGAATGGCCCGGCCCTGTGCGTCTAGAACCGGCTTAATCAATTCGTCTTTAAAACGAATTGTGGCACCTAGAGGCGGGTTAAAATCAGGCGTAACCGCAACTTCGTAGTAGCTCCGCGGATGATTGTAAAGCTTCATAATCTCCTGGGCCCAGGCCTTCAAACCAGCCGGATGCTCAATTGAATTGGCGGTAATTACGCCTTCATAATACATTCCCAGTTGCCAGTCAGGATTATATTCACGGTTAGCATCTTCATCAACAATGTATGCTTTTCCGCCATTAGCCTTCGCAATCGTGCTGCCGTTGTGACCATACGGAATTATCTTAGTAATGGGATTAAAGACCGTTGTCCGCTTGATGCTAGTCATATTTCGGCCAAAAATTGCTTCGTTATAAACAACGTTCACATTTAACTGATCAACCACTTCACATGTTTTACTAAGAATATTTCCCTGACTATCAATTTCAACGTACGCATCAATCTCAACGTTGTAAGTTTGAAGCAGCGTTTGCAGTAACGTGCTGGCCTTGCTCTTTCCGTCAATGCTAAAAGAACTAACCATAGTGTTATTAGTATTAAACTTGAGCGTCCAGCCCGTGCTACTGAACACTTCTTTGAACGCATCCTGAATGCTCGTGCTAGTCGTCGGCATGGCTATCGGGTAATGATGCGCCAAAGTGTACAGCATTAGGTTAGTTAGATTTAGCGTGGTGATGTGCCTTACAGCTCCTGTATTCGCTTCATCAGTACTGTAAATTCGCATCACGTACCAGTGACCGGCCACAGCGTCATAGTAGGCTAAGTTATTGCCAGCAATTGCTTTATCACTGTCAGGCTGGCCCTGCAGGACGTCCGCGGAGCCACTGTGATCAAACTTCTTTGATTGCGCATTAAGATTAATGGTCCCGCTAAAATTATCTTGAGTCCCCACGTTAACATCATCATCATAGCTAGTGCTGGTGTTATCACTATCCGCTAGTTGAATTTTGATACTATCATTTGAGAACTGCGTGGCACCATCGATAGTCAGTGTTCCGACGCGTTTCAAATTTTTATCAAGAATCAAATACTGATTCGTCAATGACAATTGTCATCCCCCTTTCTATGTAAAAAAGAGGCTACCCGCTAAGGTACCCTCTAAGCTAGATCATAATATCCGTGGCAAATATTTGAGTGTGATTTGAGCATCGCTTAAGTCGCCAACCATCGTTAAATTATTCACGCCAGGTCGTAATTTAGGATAGTCAGTACTCCATACTGGTGAGACTAGTCGGCCGTTAACAGTGGTTGAGTCCGTTTCACAATCCATCACGATTTCTTCACCCGCGTTTGCAATGAATGTCGGCTGGGAGGCTGCTGGCTCGGTATGTTGCCAAATTTGGATACCAGTCACCGTCATGTATGGATCCTTATACTTAATTTTGCTAATGTCTTCAGTAATTGGTCGTTTTAAAAACACGGCGCCGACGCCGCCAAGCGCCGTCGTGTACTTGCCCGCCGTGTCTACATACTTTCCCTTTACAACTAAATGATGGACTGCATCCTTGTATGGTTGTCCCGTTTTAGTGTTGTACTGCGTTAAGGACCATGTAAAAACATTGCCTTTTTTAGTAATATCCAAAACAATCCAAGCGGAGGTTAAGGCTGATTTTTCCTCTTTATTGACGACATTTACATATTGTTTCTTCTTTTCTTTAATAGTTTTCTTAACGACTTTACCCTTTTTATTCTTTGATTTTTTTACAACGGTTTTAGTTTTAGTCCCAGTTTTCACCTTGAACTTTTGTGGCGTAGGGTGGTTAAACGAACCGGTGGGGCCATAGTCATGATAAAGATTATGATGAGTCCCATCACCCTTGGCTAACTTACTACCAGGTTCACACAACTGTAAACGTAGCAGCGGGCGCGCACCTTTACTAATATCCACGAACCCAAATCGCAAAATAGTATCACCGTTGGCATCTAGCAGTAAAATTTCACAACGCCCCATTGCGCGGCCATTATGCGTACCAGAATACTTAATATGGTGTAACCCGGCACGCACCCGCCAGTCAGTTAACGCATTCGTAAGCCCGGTATACCGATAAGCCGGGCCATACGAGGTATCCCCAAGCTTGGTCGGCATCTTGCCAAAATCTTTGACCATCATAGCAGTGCTCTTACTACTAATCTCACAGCTACCTTGATAGACATTACTACCGCTGGTTTGCATCCCAGAAACAGCTGTTGAATCATTTGTCCACATCGCCATTGTTGCGATTGGATCGTCAACAACTCTGACATCCGGTTGCACGGCATCAGCTTGGTCCTCATCCGTTTCCGGTCCTAACCCAAATATTCCACCATTCAGGGAAAAACCGATATACTTAAGATCACGTTTTGCGACTGCTTGGATGACTGGCTCTGTTCTGGCCGTTCCACCAACGGTAATCGTGTTCAAGCCTTCTTTAAGTGGCGTTTCAACTTGCGGTTTAGTTGCCCGCGGGTCTGATTGAACAAAAGTAATTGTTAACGTTGCGTCAAACATCCCAGTATTAATCGGGGCGGGGTCGCTGATTGCTGTAATATGGCCCCAGTACGTAACATCTGGTTCAAAACCAAACACTAATGGGTATTCTTCGCCATTCTTATCTGGATCGTCACTCAGCAATAATCCGGCCAGATTATGCATCACCTGGTTAAAAAGTCTTTGATTATCGGCACAATAGACGGTAACCGGAATATTGATTGTCCGTCCTGTGTAGTCCGTCCCCAGAAACTGTGTCCCATACTTTGCCGGAATGTCGGTTGTTTGCTCTGCCATTGCGGGTGCACTCGGAAGAATTACATTCCCCATCTCTACCTGCAATGTTTCGCGGCTATTCAATCCCGCATACTCAAAATCATCGTATTCTAGTGTCACGATATTGCCTCCTTATTAAAATCAACCTATGTAAAAGGCGCCCCTAGTTAAGAGACGCCTATTTTTCGCTTAGTAACCCATCATCTGGCTGTATTGTGCTTTAGCTAAATTGTCTGCTTTAACAGCATTCACAACATCACTTTTTGCTACAATTGCGTTGACATTACCCTGACCAGCCAACAATGCAGTTACTAATTTAATCAATTTATCCAACTTGCCGTCATTGCCACCAACACCAGCAACCTGGTCTTCATCCCGATTGCCGTTAACGATTGAGCTAGCCTGTTTAATCAATTGGTTAGCTCGAGTCTTTAGCGTGAGTGGAATCACCATTTCTTGCCGGTTCTTTTCAGCAACTTCAATTAATTGATTGGTGCTAACAAGACCGCCGTTCGCAAAGCGCTTGTGCCCTCGAGGACCACTATGCAACCAATCAAATTTGGGAGTATGCCAAATAACAGTATTCCCTGCTGCATGGAGGTAATCCGAATTATTCAAGTAAGCAGTCACTTGATCATAGCTTGAGCGCCAATTGTGGCGTTTGGGCGCTTCAAAGGCTTTAAAAGTCGGATATGTGAATTGTAATGGACCAGCTGCACCATTGCCAGCCTCAGAATTAGAATCCTTAATAGTTTGCGCGATATTACGATTTCCAGTTTCAGAATTGGCAACACCGATAATATCATGTTGCATTTTTGACCAGTAGGAACGAGGAATTTTCATTTCTTTAAGTGCCCGATTAATCATGCTGTGGGTGATTGCGCCACCTTCAATCGAGCCATTACCATCGTCGCCAAACATGTCAGCAAGTTTACTGATGAATGACCAGAAGCCAGTGCCAACTTGATTCTTGATTGTGCCTAACAAGCCTTTAGATTTCGGCTCTGATTTGCTTGAACTACCACCACCAGACGACAGTCCAGGAACACGTCCGTAGCCAGCAAATGAACCATAGCCACCGCCATGAACGCTGCTAATTCCCATACCATCCTTCTCGTTTTCAGCACTATAAAATTTTCCGTTACCTGTATAAACACCAACGTGTTCGCTACCGCCCGGGCCAAAGAATACCAAGTCACCAGGCTTCGGGTCAGAGACGTGCTTAGATGCCCGATATTGCTCACCAGAAGTACGTGGAAAACTGATACCCATCTTCTTTAGCGTGTACTCAACCAATCCGGAACAATCGAATGCACTAGGACCCGCAGCACCCCAAACATACTTATTGGTAGCGCCATACTTCTCCATTGCATTTACTAATCCTGAATCTGATCCAGTGCCTCCATCTAGTTTGCTTGATACAGCACCCCATAAAGTACTCCACCAAGTCTTGGCTTGCTTTGTCGTGTCCTTAAACAGGCCTTCCCCAATATCAGTCATAACACCCTTGGTCTTGCCATCAGTCCACTTAAACAGACCTTCTAACGACTTAACCGGGTGTGCAATGACATTTTCAGCGGTCTTGAAATACTTTTCCAGTCCCTTGACCTTGTTACCAACCCAGTCAACTGCACCGCCTACCGTTGAGGAAACACTGTGCATGATAGAACCAAAGAATCCGGTCCCGTTTGCGTACCTCGTCACACCTTGCATTGCCATAATGTTTTTTGCTTCTGAGGCGTTAAAAACTTCATCCCCAGCTTCCAACATCATCTCAGTGTTGACGCCTTGAACGACTCCGGCACGCCCATCATGCTTCATGACAATCTCTTTATTCCCAGTCTCTGGGGAATCGTGGCCATCATTTAAAACGGCTAGTGTCGGCTTTGTAATTGGCTTACGCATACCAGAAAAGAACCCAGTCCCGGTTGCCAGTTTAACGTGATTTAACGGCTTTATAGTTTGACTTTTACCACCAAACGTATGAATTACAGCATCGACTGCTTTAATACCGCCGTTGACAATATCGAGGGTTCCGTTCATTCCACCTTGCGCAGCTTGCTTTAATCCTTTCCACATATCCGAAAAGATACTTGAAACACCTTTGCCAAGGTTACGCCAGCCACCTTTGAACATCTTCTTAAAGTCATCGAGCCATTTGCCCATAGAAGTACCGAATACTTTGGTATGCTTCAGGTCTTTATTCCAATAGGAATGTAGGTTTGACCGCATGTCATCCCAATGTTTATCCCAGTTATGTGACCAGGACTTTTTAAATGAGCTAAAATGCGACCCCATCGATGAAAAGAAGTTCTTAGTGTTTTTGACTGAATCCTTCCAGCCAGTATGCAGTTTCTTAGTCATAGCGGACCAGTGCGAACTCCAACTCTTAGAAAATTTCTTTTTCCATGAGTTAAACGCATCAGACATCGTTGCAAACCACTTGCCAAACTTGGATTTACTAAAGGCTTTGCCAGCAGACTTGACCTGCTTATCCATCGCCTTTTTAAGTCCCATTTTCTTAACGTCTTTACTAAATCCCTTAACCCACTTTTGGACGTTCTTACCAGTCTTCGTATCTTTTAAGAACCAAGCCGACAAACCAGCGAACGGGCTAACAATACCAGCCAAGATTTCCTTTTTATGTTTAGAAACAAATTTACCAGCACCTTTACCCCACTTACTGATGGTTGAACCAACCTTTGATAACTTTTTACCAATTGTTTTTTCCCAATCATACTTGCCAGTAAATAGTTTGCTCATTGCATGGCCTACGCCAGTTACAGCATCCCGGAATGGCTTGAAATGCTTGTAAGCCTCATAAATCCCAGTACCCAGTACCGCTAATCCAGCAACAGCAAGCACAACCCAACCGAATGGGTTAACTGCTTCCATTGCCGTTTGAATGGTAAAGCTGGCTTTTTCAGCTAATGTTGCTCCCTTAGTAACTTCGGTAAATAGCTTCACATTTTTAATCATGGTAGACATGCCAGAAATTATTGCCTGTCCAGCCCATGTTGACTTCAAAACAGTACCAGCCTTCTGAACAGCACCAATAAACTTGATTACCTTGGTTGTTGCCCAAATTCCTGCCAGTACGCGACCAAAAGTTTGTAGTCCTGACTTTTTCTTTGAAAGGTTCTCCAATCCCTTGGTTAAGGCACTGACATGTTTACTACTGGTTCCCATCTTTGATAATGGTGAGACGATAACTGAAATACCACTTGCAATTCCTTTGAAAAACCCGGTTCCAATCGAACCAAGAATCTTAGTGGTTGACCATAAATCTTTAAAGAATCCAATAATAGCAGGTGCATGCTTGGCAATTGCTTTAGAAGTACTAGTAACACCCTTGGCCAAGTTCTCCATAAATTTATTCATGCTGCGCGGAATAGATTTAACATTCATGGCCTTTTCAAAGGCTGTCGAAATAGTTGAGAATCCCTTGGATGCAGATGTCCCAACCTTAGTAAATTCTTTCTCAGTTTTCTTATCGCTTACCCATTTAGATACTGATGTAAAAATCGGATTTTGTACCTTACTAAAAGGGGCCACCAAATCACCAGATAACTTTGAAAACTGGGATTTAATGGACCTTTCAGCACCAAAAGCCGTTGCCATCATATTCTCTGAAGCCTTTTTATATTTGTTACCAAGGCCATTCATGACGGCCTCTGCATCCTTTGCACTAATCTTCCCGGCACTCATCTGTTTACGAAGATCAGACATGTTAAGCTTAGTGTTATTCTGTGCTTTACGTTCATAGTCAAGTAGTCGCTCACCGAACATCGGCAGTTGATCACTAATCATATTAAAGTCGCCTAATTGCATACGCCCAGACGACATCATATGTGTAAAGTTAAGACCCAGTCTTTGAACTTGATCGCCAGACATCCCTAAAGTATCGGCCATTGTTAGCAAGGACTTAGTTAAATGCTCGGTAGGGGCCTTTTTATCCAGAACATGATAGAACTGTTGGTCTAATTCATTAACAAGATCGTTAGACTGCCCAAAGGCCGATGACATTTTATTAATCGATGTAACAAATCCAGTACCTTTTTTTGCACTTCCAGTTAATGTTGTCCATGTGGCATTCATTTTTTGAGTTTCTTTATTGAATTCCAACCCAGCATGAATGATTCCAGCGCCAGCTTCTTTAACCAGACTCATCGCACTGCCTGCAGCATTAGCTAAACTGTTGCCAATGGCACTTCCTAATGCGAAATGCTTAACGTTTTCAGTACTCTTACGTTCTTCACTGTTTAATAACCCGAGTTTATGACGTGCGCTATCCATCGCTTTAGCAAATGGACTGGCACTTGCCTTACGCATCGAGCCTTCAAGCGAGTTAGTCTCCCCTTTTAATTTAGCAAGTGCTGTGGCTGTCTCATTGACACGCAACTGCTGACGCTTATACGCTTCGCTAGACTTACCACTTGAACTAGCTAACTTTGACAGTTCTGACTCTTGAATCTTAAACTGCTTTGAAAGATTGCTAACAGAACCTTCATAGCCCTTTAACTTCTGTTTATTTGCTTCGGCAGTCTTGCCCTCCGCCATTAAACGGGTCACAAAAGATTCACTCAGTTTAGAGCTTTGCTGATAACTGTGCTGCAGTTCAGATAAACCGCTTGAATAGTATTTAAGGCTATTTTTGGCCTTATCCTGCTGCTGAGTATATGATGATAACTTACGCTCAGCGTTACTAATTTCAGTGCCCAGTTTGGCATTAGCTTCAATACCCTTTTGAGTAGTCAGGTCTAAATCTTTCTGCCGTGATTTAAGCTCATTGACCTTAGCCTTTTGAAGTTCTAATGCCTTGGAAAGGCCCTTAGCTTTGACGACAGCTGCTTCAGTATATTTACCCTGAGACTTTAACTGGGCTTCCTCAGCACGGTATTCAGCGGTAACTCCGCTAATAACACTCTTTAATTCTTTATAAGTATGGATAGCACCGACGCCATCCACTGAAATCTTGGTTTTAAGTTCGTTCTGAACAGTCGCCAATTTTATTACCTCCTTTTAGCCTTATTGCCGTACGTCTGTGAAATTGCTTCGGCCGGGTCAATCAATTCAGTCCGGTCTTTGCGTTCCCGCGCCTTTAAGGTTTGAATAAATTCAAAGAACGGTTGTTTGTCAACGTCCTCTGGGAAAACTCCTTTCATGAGTAATTGCTGCTTAAACAAATCAATGTCTTCACTCTGATTTTTAGAGTCCGCAATTTCACTTCTGAGTTCGGCAATTTGGGCTTTCAGAGGTTTTACTTTTTTGACGCTTCCGCTTCCTGGGCTCCAGTTAATTCCTTATCAGACATCCCCTGAATTCGGTAGTAAATGTAGACCGCACCTTCAACTAATTCCTGATCGTCATGATTTTCGGCAATCTGAGTCATTTGTTTTTCGGAATAGCGCATAGTTTCTTTGATGAATGCTAAGACCTTATTACGTTGCGCCGTGTCTTTTTCATCAGTGGCAAGTTGCTGTTCGAGCTCTGCAATTTGCTCTTCCAGGGAAAGTTCTGGGGCTTCATCAGACTCTGAATCACCTTCCTGATCAGCTTCATTTTTAATCTTTAGCTGAGCCTTAGTCGCTTCAAGTTCAGATTCCAGCATCAATGTCTTGAATTTGGTGCTCTTTTGCATCATTTCAACACTTACAAAAACGGTAGTTGCCTTATTAACGCCAAAATATTTTTTACAATTAATTTTTACAGTTTTCATTATTTACCACTCCTAAATTTATTTTATGTATGCAAAAAGCACTCCCTAAGAGTGCTTTTCACTAGAGCTTTTATCGTAGACTGTCCGCATTGCATCCAAAACGTCTTTCTTACTACGGTTAATGGTGGCTTCGTAGAAGTGATCGCCTGGTCGGTATTTAGTGCCTTCATCAAGGAAACGGGCAATGTACGCTTTCTTATGGAATCCGACCCCAGAATTACCATCGTCATCATGATCAACTGCCAACTCATCCGCCAAATGTGGATTTTTACTGGTCCCATTTCGGTCGGTATAATGCTTCGACTTAGTCTCTTGCACCAAATTTTTCTTCAGCACCTCACCACCCGCAGCAGTCATTTTTTGCTTGGTTTTGACATCGGGAATCAAGTCTTTTACTTGCCCTAGCCAATTATCTAATTGCTTGTCCAAGTCATTGGTTGCCATGACTAGCCAGCTTGAGTTGAACCACTAGCCGGTGCAGTATAGCCGCCAAACACTTCACCCCAAAGCTTATCCTTGTCAAAGTCATCATCACTCATAGCAATCATGTATGGTTCTTGTGTGATTCCATCGGTAAAGACATCCTTGGAGAGTGGTGCATTTGCAGTGGCATTCAATGTATCCATTGAATCAACTTCATTGTTATTATCGGTTGAGTTGTTAGATGCTTCTTCGATAAAATCTAAGTTAGCAAAACATTCATAGTAGACTTCACCATCCCAACCCTCTGATTCAGCAATCATGGCAATATGTGGTTTAGGTAATTTCCGCATCCAACCGCCATTCTTAGTCTTCACGAAGCCTTTAATTTTTTGTTTCATTTCAAAATCAACTGCTCCAGTCATTGCAATGACTGGCTGTGATTTTCCATAGGAATTATGCTTAAGTTGTCCGTTTAACCAGACAGCAACCCCGGCAGCTTCAATCCCAGTAATATTAAGGGTCGCAAAACCTTCTTCATTATGATCAATAACATATAGACCATCAGTAGAAAGCCCTTTTTCACCGCTTAGCAGTTTCCCTGTATCATCAAGTTGCGCAATAGTTGCCCGCGAAATATTATGTCTCATTACCTGTTCCTCCTAATAAATAATCCCAAGTAGCAAAAAGGACCTTGGTCACTTGATTGGTGTCAGGGTCCTTCACGCGTGCTCGAGTTTCAGTTTTATATCCTAGCTGCTCTAATCGGCTAGTTAAATCAATTTCGGCATCCTGAGTATTAAACTGCGCGCCGACTTTATAAAAAATTTGTAACTCAACACCCATTAACCATCCCTTGTGCCGCCCATTAAGACTCACCTGGGGTTCATTCATTGATTCAGTAATTAGCATCGTCGTAGTATCCGTTTTATCACGATATGCTGGCGGGATTGACCCGCGAAAAACATTATCCAGCCAGGGTAAACTAAATGAATCAATTACCTTCGTCATCGTCACTACTGGTAGTTCCATTCAATCACCTAATTTTTCAGTTTCAATGTCATCAAATCATACCCAACTGGTAGTCCAGAACTATCCTTTGAAAAATCAACGATTTGATATTCATTGCCCTGGTACTGGGCAATCATCGATTTATCAATTTTGGGATTTCTTCGAACGGCCAGTATGATAGTTTCCTCATACGCTGTACCGATTATTTGAACTTTTTGCTCCATGGTCCGTTGATAACGCGCACAATGAAGGTCAAAGCCTGGTACAAATTTATTATCATAATCACCAGTATTATCATTTGGCACCGGCTGATAGCTTCCTAGGGTAACTCTTTCTGAAAACCGGCTAACCGCCATCTTCATTTTCATCCCTCCGAATCTTCCAGCGAAGTCTGTTGATCATCAAAAGATAGCTAGGCGGATAAGCCAGTTTCATTTCAGACAGATTACCACGATTGAAATAGTTAAAATCAACCATTGTCTTAACTGCTTGATTAAATTGTTTATACACACGATACTTCTCAACATCAACGTCAAAACCAATATCGCTCATAATCCCGGACTCCGCTTCATCAATCATGTCCTGTAAGACTGTGGTATCGACACCATCATCCAATGATAAGTAATTCTGCATATCTTTTGGAGTAACACCCGCCATCTTCTCACCTCATTTCAATACAGTTGGTCGTCGCTTAAATGAACGTGGCCTTAGATTACGTCTCTCAACACACTATTTTGTGGTAGATGTCGTTGTAGCAGTTGATGCAGAAGATGATAACCAGTTGATGAGATCAGGCCATGCTTGACGAACATCTTCACGCATGTAAATCCCCAATGCCTTGTACCAAACATCGTAAGTATCTTGAAATTGACCAGTAATTTCATTGTTCTTGAATTTAATAATAGATTTTTGAAGCGGTGTGACAATAATATTTGCGTCACCAATCTTAGCATTTGGAAATAATAAATCATCTAAGACAATTACGGTGCGTCCTTTAATCATATCCCCTGAGCCCAAAGAAACATTTGGTTGTAAAATTGGACGTCCAGTGGTGTCTTTCAAATTGTCAATCTCATCGTAGGCAGACTGTGAAAGAATAATAGAAGCATTTGTGGAATCCATTGGCTTCAAACTCTTATTCAGTGCATGCTTAATTTCGGTAATTAAGTCTGTCACTGCAACAGCAGTGATTCCATCCGTCAATTTACCTGCAATCAGCGAATCATCAGTATTATCACGAAGTTCTGTTAACGTGTTACGTAGTTCGCCTTCCCAATCGTAGCTGGAGTCAGAAATCAAATCCTGAGAAAAGACATAGCGACCGGTGTATGTTTGTAAATCCCAGTTAATTGGCTTGATCCCTGGCTTTTTATTCTCCGGAGTTTCACTGAATTCAGTATGTTCTGTCAGTTTGTCATCAGAATCCTGAAATACAGGTAATTTACCAGTAGTTGTGGAGACTTGGACATTGCGAACTAACCCACCCAATCGTGGGAACTGATGAACTTCATGTTCAGCAGGTAAAATTGTTTCAGGAATAAGTACAGACCCATCTCCCAAACCGATTCCGGTCATATCGTCAGTAACCTTGCCAGCTTTCAAAAAATTATGAAAGACAGTCTTATCGTTGTCCTTCGCCTTTTGAGTCAAGCTCGTACCAGCCTTTTTAGGCTGATTAGCCTTTGACTTATCAACATTGGAAGCCTCTTCAATGGACTTGAGTTGCTCGTCAATTGCATCTCGGCGCGCTCGTTCGGAAACTAATTCATCTTTAATTTTTTGATATTCTTCTGGGGTTGAATGGTCGTCTGCCAGTTTTGCATTTAGTTGTGCATTCAAATCGGCGCAGTGTGCACTGACCTTATTGAAAAGTAGTTGTAATTTATTCACTTTGTTCATCCTCTCCATAAAAAATAGCCAATTTAGCATTCACCAATTGTTGGTGTGCATTAAGTTGACTACTCGATTGACTTTGTTTTAATTTTTCATTCTCTGAAATTAGATCACGAATTTTTGCGATTGCTTGATGCGGGATAAGACCACCAACCGTGTTCAGCACAGGTTCAGCACTGAAATCTGTTTCTTCATCGGCAAGTCCTAGCTCTATTGCATCATCAGCAGTTAGCCATGTCTCTTTATCCATCAAGTTCAGAAATTCTTGAACTGGTTTTCCAGTCTTAACTGAGTACATTTTTGCAATTGCAGTACTAGTAGCTTGCAACATTCCGGCGGCAGAAGACATGTCATGGTAATTTCCTTGGGCACCACTGGATGCATTATGAATCATCATTTTGGCACCTGGAGACATTTGAACTTTGTCTGCCCCCATCGCAATGATTGTTCCGGCTGAATACGCATTAGCAACAATATTGGCAGTAACTTCGCCAGAATAATTATGCAATGCAGTATAAATTTCTGTCGCTGGATCGACTTCACCACCATTGCTAGCAATTTCAAGCGTGACTGCTGAATTATCGGTAGGTAACTGGCCAATAATATCCTTTGGGGAAACAACGGTCATTCCAAGCCATTTCCGATAAATAGGAGCGTCGTCATCATTCGTAATCATCCCATTAACTTTTATCAGCACTTGAATCACCTCCTTTCATCGCCAAATTAGGATTAAATTCCGGCAAATCATCCGGCAAGAACCCTGATCGTTTCAAAATGTATTGCGCTTGTAGTGAATCAATGGTGTTAGAAGTCCTCAGGTCCTTAATTTGACTGATTAATATTGAATCATCAACGTCCAACATATCTTTAATATCAATTTCCAAATCCGGCGCCTGTAGCTTATTACGTAGTTCATCCACAATCGGATTAACGTAAGTATTTAGATTAGATAGATACGTAGCTTTAATTTGTTCGATATTGCTATGCGCCGATTCCGTTGAGCTACCGCCACCCAAAATATCACTTGGTACACCAAAGGCTTGTGAAATTTGAGCAGCTGAATAACTAGCATTTTCGTTCAGAGCCTTAAAAACATCAGACTTCATTTCAAACTGCTCGTAATCAAAACCATCTGGTAGAGTCATCAATCGACCGGCATTATCGCCACTATTGGCTTTTTCAAACATGTCTCTCGCATCACTTAAATCTTTAGAATCATTAACTAATCCAGTAATCTTTAACTTTCCCGCTGGACTCATTTGATTTTCAAGCGTTTTAAGGTTGCTCTCATTGCTTTTGGCATCAACGGTTAGAGCGTTCTGAAGGCTATCTAGTGGTGACCGTCCAATCAGAAAACGATAACTGGGGTCAGGCATCAATCTAAAATGAAGCATTTGGCTCTGTAGTAATTCCATTCGCGGTCGCTCATTGTTTTGAGCAACAGTATAGCTAATACCCGCGTTACCAGGTAAGTAATTAATTTCCACGTCTGACAAAGGGATATTCTCAAGGTTGGGGCCTACTAATGGTACATAAGCATTGCCACCCAGACATAATTGAATGAGAATACCTTGCCAAAATGAAAAGCGACTAATTAGATCACTTGGTTGCTCTAATCTACGTAAAGATGCAGTATTATCAGTTTTAAAGTGTGCTGAAGCAACGTCGCTGGCAATCCGGTTGATAACACTAAAAACATTAATGTTTTTCAATGCACTTCCAGCTCCAACATAGCTGATTGGTTTACCACCAACTGATGTTAGTAGCGGCGTAAACCCGCCGCCACTGGGATAGACATAATTACTAACTTTAGATTTTTTGTAATTATGTGGCGTCAATAGTCCCATTATTGTTCACCCCGCTCTTTATCTAGGATGTAGGCAATAATACATAGCTCAACGCCACTAGTTAAGCATCCAATTGCCAAGTTAAATAAAAAGGCAGCAACTGCAATTAAAGTAGCACCGCCGACAAACAATATGACTGTAAACCAATTAGCAAACCATGTTTCAATCACTTTTGACATCTAATCACCACCTCTAAGCGCCGAACATTACTTTGAAAAAGTTACGGCGCTGTTCTTTATTCATGTCATTAAGCGGGTTATTCCCATCCTGATGAAAGTCTTCAAAATAATTCTGTGCTTCTGAATGCGCATTGATTAGTGCATCAGTCGTATCAATATGATCATTAGTGCGGTTTTGACGGTCAATCTTAATCGCACCACCGTTATCTTCCTTCAAAATAGCGTTATTTAGTCCATCAATCAGTAGCGGGTCATTCAAAATATTGATGCTGCCGTTAATGAAATTGTTTTGAAAGTCCTTAGTTGGCGTCGATAAATTAAACGAAGTCGGCGCCAAGGTTAAAATTGGCCATTCAGGTTGGTAATTTGTAATTTTATTGACGAACCAACTAGCAAGGTTAGGGTCGGCAACAATAGCTTTAACTTTCAAGTTATATCGTCGAACAAAGTCTATCAACCATTGATAGACCTGGTCCTTATTAATTACCCCACTAGGTAAGTTGGTCACGTCAACGAATCCCTCACGTTCCAACTTGCGATAGTCCAGACCATCTTGCTTTGATTTTGCTTCAATGGTCTTAGCCTGAGCAAACGGAATAAAACTGTGCTCCAAGGCATAAAACTTCGGGCTGCTACCGTCCATGAATGGAAACTCCATACCAAAAGATGAATTGTCATTGGTCTGGCTGCCGTCAAATCCAATGTAAACATCCCGACCAGTTACGTCAAAATCATCGATGATATTTTTTTGAATGACATCCAACGATAAAAAACTATTTTGAAAGCGACGGCTCCACAGGTTTAACGTCTTGTTAACGAATGTTTCCAGTGTGCTTTCACGTTCGTTTTGGTCACGATCTGCAATTAGTGATTCTAGTAGGCTGTCGGATTTTTCTTTTGGATATTCGTTGAGTAAAGGATTCGATTTAGCCCAGGTTTCAGGCTTAAACACCTCTTCCTCCGAGTCCTGGTTATAAAGGATTTGAAAAACATCATCACCATCACGATCTGCATCATGCTCAATGACTGAACGCATTGTATCCTGGTCACTTTTGAATTTAACTTTGATATCAGGATAAGCCGTTGAGATTTTTACAAACAATTTATTATGAATTCCATTTTGTCCAGATGTAATCTGATTCAACGTTTCATTTAATGCCGGTCGTAGATTACCTATTTCATCAAAAACAGCAATAGCATTATGGAAAGAATCAAATCCGCCACCTTGTGATGTACCTTTGCGCACTGTGTTTTTATTCTCTTTACCAATAATTTGATAGGACTGTGCTTCCACGTCATTTTCAGCCACCCAGTCCTTAAAATCATCTAATCTCATAATTTGCTTAGCTTGAATCGAAACATCATTAAATAACTTACTTGCATGATCACTATCATAGCTGGCAACAAGCAAATCTTGTGAAGATGCCTGAGCACAAACAACGAAATAATAGAAATTGATTAACATAGATGCAATCCAGGTTTTTCCTTGCTTACGTGCAACTGAAATATTTGCCGTTTTATAACGCGTCCCATTTTTAGTACGCCAGCCGATTAAACTATCAAGAATAAATGATTCCCATAATTGTGGTTCAATCTTTTGCGCCATATTATCAGGATTAGGTAGCAGCCTCGTAAAATATTCGATTGCATTAACCATATCTACACTGTATTGATATCTAAAACCATCAGTTCCAATTCTTAGCAAGTCGTTTAAATGCCTAATACATGCAAGTTGGCAATCACGGCCAGTAACAAAATCATCGGTAAATATCACACGATACGCATAATTTGTAGCTGGGTCATTATAATGGTCCAAAATAGGCTCATATTCTGATTGAAATGGGTGAACTGCTGCTTTAATATCTCTTACACCGGTAAAATCATACGTCTGCACCAAATTTCACCTCTTTCAGTGGAGTTTTTGTTTTTTTCTCATGTGGCTTAGCAATGGTTAGCTGTCGTAGCCCTGCATCGAACGAAAAGCCCATTTCATACCCCAAGGATTTCATATTACGAACACAATCATTTAGTTGAATAGCCTGAGGCGCCTTATTTAAGGGTTTACCTGTTTTTGACCTTAGATATGCCCCATTATCCCGAAGCTCATCTTCAGCATCTAAATAAAGCGCGTAGTATGTACAGTACAATTCTAAATTAGACTGATCAACTCGCTTTAAATAACCCATTTTTTTAATTTCTGGTATCAAAATACGCCAAATTGCTTGCGCATTTTTCAGCAAGTGGGCCGGGGGTGTAATCTGGATATCATCCAAATCAACGGTCCCGTTCATCTTTGTAATTTTTTTATCGCTAGTAATGACTTTAAGCGCCTTTTTCTTGGAATCCATCGTGATTTACACCTCCTTTCAACTAATTTTATTGTGATTCTTGTCGATTCATGGCTAATTTTAGCCACTAAAAAAGGGCTTAATCGCTGATATAACAGCATTAAGCACCTTTAAAAAAGCAATATTTTTTAATTCTTGTTCGTGAAAGAAAGAGACGGCAATGTGTGAGCTCTTCTCTGACGCACATAGGCGGGCCCCATCAACGAATTATAGCAGCTACTTTTTATTCTGAGACTGCTCTTCTTTTTCTAAAATCCAGTGTGCAACTTTCTGACGGTTCCACTGATGACTAGCGTCTATGTTTGCAACCAACGAATCGGAATTATAAACCTGCGATTCAAGCTCGCCTTTCCAATAGTGACACCTCTTGCAGATAACCCACAGGTTGTTCAGGTCTAGCTGTCGTCGCTTGTCAACGCGTCTAGGAATAATATGGTCAGTTACAAGATACCCTGGTTTGTCGTACGTGTGACCGCAAATGGTGCACGTATTGCAAGCCTGAGTCTTTAGTGACTTACTAATGCCTGACCACTGCTTAGTATGATAGAACTGGTTAGCTTCCTTATCGCGTTTGAATCGATTGTACTTGCTATAAGACTGACGTCGCTCTGTCTGTTTCCAAGTTGAAGGATGATACAAGTTACGGTGCTCATCACAGAACGGATTGCTTTGGTCATATGGAATCTTAGTAGTGCATCCCGACTTACGACAAACTTTAATGCGCATTACTAATCATCCCTAACTTGCTGGCTTAATTGCCTTATAAACATAAAAGCCCAGCTATTAACTGGACTTCATTACTGAGAATTAAAGAGGCTGCTCACCTCCCATATGTAACTTGTAGGTCTCGAACCTACGCTCCTAAACATACGTTCAGTGCTCCACCCAACCGAGCTCAAGCTACACTTAGTGACTGGCTCTTAGCTTCCAGTCACCTATATCATCGGCAGGATTCGAACCTGTATCCCATTGTGACTTAACCAATTAGTCTACGATGATACCTATCTCTCAAGGAAGATTATTCATCGACTAGTTACCGTGCGTTCCAACTAATCCACGCTAACACTATACATCATTCAATGTCCCACTTGTGGACATATAATGGACATTCTTACCTACTTAAATCATCAATTGCATCTGCACCCCACATCATAACTGACAGGTCATGCATTGCCTGCTGAATATCGCGATCAATAGTCTTACGATTAACATTGAACCGTTCCGCAGTGGCCTCCCGAGTCATCATAGGCTTCAACAAATAGACACACTCAATCACCGGATAGCGACGATGTAAACGTTCATCAGTACTTTTCTGGCAGTCCTTCTTGTATTGGCCTAGGACTGCATCAATAAATAGAATCATTGCCTTAGAACGTGCATGATATCCTAACAATGAATAAATTGATAACTGGTCCGCTGGGAGTACAGATGCATATTCAAAGTCTTCATCGGTTAACTTTGGCAACCCAACTTCAACATGATCTTCTAAGTAATGATAATTTGTTAGGATTAGTTTTGTATTACGTTTCTTCTTCTCATAGTCAGACTTAATAGCCCTCTTATGACTTTCTCGATACGCTTGCGCACCGACAGCTGCTGCTAGTTTAATCTGTTCATCAGTTAGTTCCGTCAATTCTCTCACCCCGTGTTGCTATTCTAATAATCAGTGCTCACTACAAGTTTGGAGTATTGTTGTTCATTGCCAGATAGTCCATCGATACTCCAAAGATATTTGCCATCTTAATAAATATGTTAATGTTTGGATTACGTTTCCCAGTTTCATATTGGCTTAACGTACTATCGCAAATGTCTAACTGCTTACTTAGTTCTTTTAATGTCCATCCGTTTTTTTTCCTCAACTTGGCAATGCGATTATTCATAACTAACACCTCATTTTCCAGTGCATTACTTGTCTGTACCATCTACATCCCTAGCAATGCATTTATCTCATGCTTTATAAAAACAAACCATTTTCAATATTTTGATTTAATATACTGCCATAGAATATAAATTCCACCACCGATACAAACTATTGTGAATACCGCTGATGCAGCTAACTTTACATACAAATAAAGATTCAATGGATTACTAATCATAGTTACTTTCTCACCTCATATTGCTAATCTAGCAGTGTATCTTCAATCCCTTGATTCTTTTTGGCTATCATGGACTGAATCGTATCGTTAGTTTCTTTTATCAGGCTTATCTCGCCAAGATTAACTGATCTAACGATTTCATTTCTACCAAATACTGTGATTGGTGTTCCTTTATCGTTAAACGCAATATATTTCATAATATCCAAATCGTAAATCATGGCACAAAATTTTCCTTTAAGTGTTCCCTGATTGATTAGGTAGTATCCAGATTGATCAACTAATTCGCTCATTATCTAATCTCCCTCTGAAAATCATGTTATTAATTTAGCAGTGCATCCCTCGTGTAGATCGTGTAGTCACAGCGATATACGAACAGACGCTTGCCATCTATCAATAATGACGTACTACTTGGAACACTCGTTGCTTTGTAGCTAACCTTATTACCCGCAAACGTTGCAAGGGGTTGCCCTGTCTGTGACCTAATTAGAATTACTTTCTTTGATCCAGTGAAGTAGTTCTTATATTCATTAACAAATCTATTCATAAACGGTAATGATGGGTTATTATTGGTTACCTCTGCACGTTTAGGATATTTATCTAACACATTGGTTAGTCCATTCTGGTAAGCAATAAGGCTACTGCCAACGTGTGTAATTTGCTTACCACCTAGCGTGATATCTAAAACCTTAGATTCTTTCGTGGTGGTACCTTTTTCATTGGTCTGATCAAACTTTGTATCACGTTCGATTGATAATGACTTTCCGTGAATATTATCTATTTTTTGTGCATTATCATCATAGGTTTCAACTGTCATCGGCAGACCAACCATCTGCTGCTTGAAATCAGAAGTCCAATCATCAATCCATTGGCAACCACCTAGCAGTAATGCAACGGCTGCAATCACAATTCCGTAAGCTACTTTCTTTTTCAAAGCATTCTCTCCTTGCTTTCGGTATCAAGTACAGAAATTTCATTTAGTTTCATTCATTCTAAATTCCAATGCATCATCCAATTCTCCAGGATGTGAGAACTGAGAAATAACACCATTGGGAGTATTAATAAATACAGGAAACCACTGCATTTCTTCATCTTCAGTATCAGTATCAAGATGAACTTCAATTGATAACAAATCACGAATCTCAAACTTTTTTTTCATACTTTTCTCTCCCCGTATATTAGAAATTTCATTTAGCACAATGCTCCAAATGTTAATCATGAAAGCTTGATTCTAGTCTATCTCAGTCATATCAAAGTTAACTGCTTCATTTTGCGGGATGGCTTCCCATATTGGCTCATTTTTACGTAATAAATAGGCGTTAACTTCATCCCAATTATCAAATTCTTTTACATACGGCTTTTCACCGCTGCCTTTTGGTGGGACTATCTTAATTTTCATTTATTAGTCATCTCCAAATGTTTCAAATGCCTGTTCGATAATTTCCGGTGTTAATTCTGGGATTAAAATACCGTCATCCCCTCGTTTCATTCTGTTTCCTCCTACTTGCTATCTGAGAAATGTGCAATAAATATATCCTCATTGACTACATCATCATGCACATAATTAACACGGACTGGACTCCCAGTCTTATTCCACAATAATAGATACGCATATAGTAAAAACGCATCAGCATCTGACTTTGTGCCAAGTCTCAACAATTTCTTATAACACTTAAGTACAACTTTAGTTAATTCCATCTTCATTGCCTTCTTAAAACAGCGCGGTGTAATACCACAGCGCTGCCACCTTTGCTAGTAGTATCAGTGCCGCAACGAACGCAATAATAACTACTGCCACTTTAAATCGGTCCACTACCGCACTGATCAATCTCTTCATTCGCTCCATGTCTTAGCCTAGGATTGTTACTTTATTTTCAACGTTATCTAAGTCTGCCAACGTATCAATTAAATACTTTTTAATGTTATTGATGGCCACTTGCCGCCAAGCACCACCATCAGCTTCAAATAATGCAGCATTCATGTCAGTATCGATTCTGAAAATGAAATGGCTCTCTGGTTGGTCAACTTCTGTAAAAGTCCGGAATGGCTTCAGCAAAACTGGATTAGGAACCTTTGCTTCTGCCTGATTGGCAACGCCTTGGCGTACATTTGCCGATTGAGTTACACCATCGTCTTGAACGTGAACTGAGTTGTTGTCCTGGACCAAGTTACCAATAAACTTAACAATGGCATCCCGGTCATCTGTAGTCGTACCATCGCTGGTTGACTGGAAACTGGACTGAAGTAATATATTCATCGATTCACGATCATAAAAGTGTCCCCAACGGATTGCGTCATTAGTCGGCGCCGCTGTCATTAATTCTTCACGAGCGCCGTAGTTATCTAAATCTCCTAACAAATCAACTCGAGTTGGCGAAACTACATGAATCAATACATGTTTCCGATTATCCATTCCTGACTTGATGTAAGTCACAATACTAGACAACGTGCTTGTCTCGATTGCCTCATCTGCGTGGCCATCACGGTGGTAAGGTCGCACATCATCGCCAATTAAGAATTGTTTGCCGCTTTCATCCGTATAAACCTTTTTACCTGCCGCCGTTAGGGCTTGGTTTTCAATGTGTTGTAGTGTTTCAGTAGTCATATCCATGATTAATTCCTCCTAGTTTTCTTGTTTCTTCTGTGCTTGAAAATCAACTAATTTGTTAGAACCGCTTTTAGCAGTAGCTTGTTCCTTTTCAACTTCTTCAACTGGCTTACCCGTATCCGTTTTAACCGTGCCATCATCGTCAATATACGTTTGTCCAGGCGTCCCAGATTTAAGTTCATTCACTGCAATTTCACCAGTATCTAAATTACGGCCAGTCATGATTGTCGTTGGTACTGCTGACTGTGGTGCCAGAACTGACTTAACTTCGGTATCGACATCAACTACCGTCCTAGAATCATTAGGTGCGAGACTAATTGTCAGCGTAATTTTGCGTTTCTTCTTAGCATCGGTATTTGGATCAATGATGTTAGCAGCCACTCGTTTCATTTCCCGGTCAATTTTTTCTTGAACTGCGCCACCACTAATTTCTGATAAATTAAAATTAATACTTTTCTCTGTTTTCTCTGTCATGTTTATACCCCCTCTTCGTAATTTTTAGTTCATTGCATTTGTATGCCTGCACCATCTTGTCAATCTCGCTTGGGCTACGATTTAAAAGACTAGCAATTGCTGAAACTGACAACCCATGATTAACGCTCACTCGTATAACCGTGTACGTCCGTCTAGTTACAAATACTCTTTGTGGGTCATCAGGGATGACGGCCCCGGATAAATGCCAAACGTTTATCATGGCCTTAGCTGGCGCATCGTTCACAGAATGATATTCGTTTTCAACTTCCTGAATGCTTTCAAGCAACATTTGACTATCAATTCTTGGCATTTAAGCATCTTCTCTCGTTAAGGTGATGTCTTCACCATAGTCAATATGCCAATCACCAATTTTTAATTCTCTTTGAAGTTCAGGCGTGACCTCCACACCTTTAATTTGAAACTTCTTCATAAAGCTCTTAATGCCGACCTTATGCTGCAAAACGTGGTGCATTCGGCATAGCGGCATTACCCGATTGCCCACGTTATTAATATGATTGCGGTCCCGACCGATGCCGACCGCATGAACATGAGCGATATCTGCGTGCTTACCGCAAATACAGCATTTTTTATACTTCAAGCACGTTCGTTCCCATCCGTATTGGCCTTGAATCTGATCTAAGGTCTTACTGCCGAACGGAACATCCATATCCATACAGAAATCTATCAAAAATTCGATAAAATCATTGGCTCTCGTCATTGAACAATTTGCCAATGAAAATGGCGTAGCGATGTGGTTCTTACTCAAGAACGTATTTTTCAATTGTCGCTTAGTGAGTTCACAATCATGATTGCCGTTCCAATCATCAACTTCATTAAAAATTGCATAGCACTTAGCACGCTGCTTTGCTGTAATAGTTCGCCCATCTTCAAAGCCAAGCTCTACAACATCCCCAGGCTTGATAAATTTAGCGTTGTGGTCATCACTTAATCGGATGACCACCAGATCGCCTTCGGCTCGTACGACAGCACTGTAATCCTGTAGCATCCCTACACCGCCTCTTTCGATTTACTATCTAGCCTTTTTACACGCTCCTCTAATTCCTTGCGCTGCTGGTCAGTCACCTTACTTTTATTAGCATTAGGTTGGTACCCATCCTCTTGGTCCTTAAGCCACTTAGGTTTTACTTCTCGATTCTTATAGCCTTTACTACTCTTTGATTTATGCTGAGAACGCTTGTCATGTTCAGCAGCGGCCTTTTTTGCCTGTTCAAGTGTGGTAATCTTTCTCTTCTGCCAACCTTCAATTACTCTAGTCAGGTACTTTAATGCACCAGATACTTTAACTGAATGCTCACCAGCTACTTGGATAGCAAAGCAAACCAATTCGGGATTGAGATTCTGAGACCATTCACGTAGCTGAGCGCTAACAACCGCATTAGGTTCGGTCCATAGGCTTACCCAGCTCTTTTTAATAGGATCATCCGTTTGGGGATGGCCCTCATCATCATCATTAGTACCATTAGTAATTGGTAAATCAGTACTTAGTCCATTAGTACTTGGTAGTGTTGGGTCATCCTGCATAGGTTTTTCCTTTGTAGGTTTATCCTGTGTAGGTTTTTCCAACATAGGCTTATCCGACAATTCCCAATCGCTAGTTTTGACTTGTCCTTTTTCATTTCTAGTTCGTTGGCGTCGCATATATCCGGCTACTTGCAACTCTTTAATTGCGCTCCGAAGTGCATCACGGCCATCCTTAGCATGCGTCATAACTTCAGTTTCATAGAAGTCCCAATTTTCGGGCATCGACCATAAATAAGCAAACACACCTTTAGCCTTCCAGCTAAGCGTTTCATCTCGAATTATTTGATTATCAATGACCGTATAGTTTGTCTGTGCTAATTTCCGAATTTTAGCCATTTTTAGCACCCCCTAGAACGGTAAGTCATCATCGCTTATATCGATTTGATCACCATTATTTATAAAAGGGTCATTTTGATTTGTACTATCAGCAGAAGTAGCAGCACTGCTACTTGCCTCAGAATCTACCGCGGGTGCGCTTGAGCCTGTCTGGTGTTGTGAGTACCGGTCATTCTCTTCACGCCGCTTATCGGCTTCTGCTTTCGACTCAAGCAATGAGAAATTATCAACGACTACTTCCGTAACGTAAACCCGCTGTCCTTGTTGATTTTCGTAGTTCCGGGTTTGAATATGTCCATCAATGCCAACTAGCGAACCCTTACTAGTGAAATTGGAAAAGTTCTCCGCTGACTTGCGCCAAATGACGCAATTAATGAAATCTGCTTGGCGTTCACCATTTTGATTTGTAAAGCTCCGGTTTACCGCGATGGTAAACGTCGCAACGGCTGTACCACCACTCGTGTACCGTAATTCAGGGTTACGCGTCAGGTGGCCAACTAAAACAGCTCGATTAATCATCTAACCCACCCCACAATTCGTTGCCGTAAGCTTGGTTTAGCCGTAAAATAGACATTGGATACGATTCTTAGCAAATCGTTTTTATTGCCCAACACTGGCTGTAACCGGTGTTGGGTTTTGTTTTGCGCTTTTGCCCATTCTTCAAATGGCTTGTGTGATACCTTAATCATTGCTATCCGCCTCCCGTGGTAACTGATCCCGTATTCAATGGCCATTGCATCATCAAACCAGAATGTATAACGCTTTGTCATTCTTGCGGGTGCATCAATGCCAACTATGCTCAGGTAGCCGTGCTTACTTACTGCGTAATAACTCGGACCATAGTTACCTTGCTGACAAAAGTGGCCTGGTACTTTAATTCGATAACTCATATTGCTACATCTCCTCATAAATCTCCGACCAATCAAGTAAATAATCATTTTTACTTTTACGTTTAATGACGCAAATTCCTTCACCTAGCAGAGCATTAATGATATCGTCATCAAGTTTTGATTTATCCCACGTGATTTCTTTTTTGCCCCATCTACTGGCAGTGATGATTGTATTTCTAAGCTTTTCAAGTACAAATAAATTGCGACTCTCCTGTATTTGGGCATTAAGCCCTTCAAATATAATTTGAGCATTATTCATGGCAACCGCCTACCTTTCTAAATTCCAAACATGTTCTGAATTCGTTTAATCGCCGCCTGCCAGCCGATTGCATCGGCCATAATTAAGAAACAGGCAACTCCAATGCCAGCAATAGCTAAAATGTTCATAAAATCATTTTCCTCCTGAGGGGGGCGCAATTTGCGACTCCCTTCTATACTTATCCTTTCGAATTAGACAACCAACGTGGAATCCTGCCCGGGATATTAAGAACGTTGATTATCATCAATCCACTTAATCACGGACCGCTTCCAGTACCGTTTCTTAGTTCCAACCATGTAATAAGGAAATCCCGGCCTAAAAATAAATGCTTCATCCGTCATTTTTAAGGAAATCCCTAGCCAATCAGCCAGCTCTTGACGTGTCATCAACTCATCCCCCAGCAACCGATCGTTTAAAACTGGTAGCATAGCGGTGATTACTTTTCCCACCATGCGTTGCAGGAATGAGTCTGTTTCTTTAGGGTCCAGGTTTAAACCAAAATGGTTCATGTACTCACCGCCTTTCACTTTGTAATGCGATATAATTTAGTTAATCCAACTAACCGAGGTGAAAAATAATGCAAACTTTTAAAACAGATTGCTTTTCCATTGAATATACTGGCTCCATGAAGTTAGACGGTTTTTATTCTTTTCTTGGAAAAATGTCTATTCACGAAATAAGTTCTCAATTTATTCCCTTCATAGAGAAAAACTCCGGCAAGGCCGTTCCAGTAGAATTCAGTGATCAGAAACTCTATTTAATTCCTGGTGGTTTTAATTTTGATAACAACGGTAATATTCAATTTGCGTTTTATACGCCAGAATTTTTAGAACAACATCCAATTGGTGATCAAGCACGTGATATTACTGCTGAGAGTATTGATTACAAAAACTTGTTAGTAGCAACAGAACTACAACATCAAATGATTATTAAGATCATTGATAAAATTAGTGCCATGGATCCTGATTTTAAAAACGACCCCACCACACTAAAATATTCTCAGAAATACCCTGTAAACCTACGGCATGAAGTTAATGATTTAAATGAGTATCGAAAATCTGTATTTGGTACAGATTTTCTCAACATTCATCTAACTTGATCGTCCATCAGTTGATGAAGTGTATTTTCATGCTTAGACTTGGCTTCCATGTTACTTGCGATAACATGGAGGTCTTTTTCAATTACCCAGAGTACATGTACCAGTTGTTTAAGTGTTTTTACCATTCAGCTCACCTCCCTTCAAAGTTTCGTAATTTTGGCATCATCAGCCTCATACAATTCCTGCATCCCCAACAGATCAGCTAAATTGGCTAACATTTCATAATTACTGTCCTGAACGTCTTTGACTGTATCATCGACTACTGCTGTTCCACTCAAGTGCGCTGGTGACGGATTATGCAACGCATCATTGTAAACAAGCAATCTGTCTAACGCTTCGCGTACATTTTCTGGTTTTCTTTCCATTTCAATCATCCCTTCTAAGCTTCTGACACTGCTAAGAATTTATTGATAAAGTATTGCTGCCCTTTACCAGTAACCTTAGTGGTCTTATTTACCGTCACATGACCGTCCGCATGAGTAATGCTGGTCTCTTTAACCTTGAACAGCCCTAAGTCCATTGCCTTCTGTGTCGGCATGTTGCGACTTGAACCGTAACGACTAATCAAGTAACCGTTAGCCCGCATCCACTCAAATAAACGATTTTGACCGGTATCAATTCCATTTCCACGCAGCATCTTGGCCAAGTCGCCAATTAGAATATCGGTCTTGCTAGTAGCTACCGCATCGGCAAATAATGCTTTGGGCTTTAGTTCTTTGATAACCAAGTCTTTTTGTTTCAGCTGGTTCCCAGCTTGTAGCAGTAGGTCCGCTAAACCGTCCTTGTTATGAGTAATGTCATATGCCTTCTCATCAGTCATGTAAGCACCATGCTTACGAATTGACGGCAAAACCTCACTTGTTACCCAATGGCGGAACCGTTTAGCTTTCATACGTATTAGTTGGTTCTTACCTTGACGGGCAGCATCAAAAATTAAGTCATATAGCCCTGACTCATTGATGATTGTCGTTTTAGATTCAGACACCTTCCCATTTTGGGAATGTGCAATCATTTTCATTCGTTTGTCTTCATTGTTTACGTGAACGATTACAGCCTTACTACTATTTGAATACCCAAGTACACGAGCAACATCTGAGCCAATAAAATACAGTTCATCATCAACCTCAATTGTTCGAACCCGATTTTGTTCAAAATTGAATAATTTAACTTTATTCACCTAAATCGCCTCTCTTTGTCGCGTTAATGCGACTTTCTTTGTTAAAAAAATATCAATAACCTCTTGATCACTTAATGGAATAAAATCTTTCATTTTAAATATCTCATCAGCAGTAAATCTCTTCCCGCCCTCACTAATTTTTCGGTAGAGAGTGCTTCGATTAATTCCTAATGCAACAGCTAATTCATCCTGTGTCACATGACGCTCAACTAACAAACCTCTCAGGCGGTCCATATTCATATCTAACATATTCTCTCCTCCCTCTTGTCGCATTCCTGCGACTTGATGAATCAAGCATAATGCCTATAGTTGCGTTTGTCAATATAAAAATCGCAATAATGCGACATAAAACCGTTGCAATTTTGCGACACAGGTATATACTTTATTTATATTATATGAGGAGGCATTACTTATGAGCGTTGGGGAAAGAATGAAGCATATACGTGAACAAAAGGGACTAAATGCTGATCAGCTTGCTAAAAAGATTGGCGTTTCTCGTTCAACTATTTATCGTTATGAAAAAGGCGATATTGAAAAAGTTCCAGTTGAAGTTATTTCTAATATAGCTGATGCACTAGATGTAGATCTCACATATTTGATGGGAATTAAGAATACAGATACGGCTAATCAAATAAATACAGTAGTATCTAAGCTCCATTATGATAGGCAGAAAAAAGTATTGAACTTTGCTGCTGACCAGCTGGGCGCTCAAAATGATAATGCCTTCATCGAAACATTGGCCGCTCACCAGGCTGATTCTAGTCACAATATAAATAATACTGAAGCTAATAAAATCAGCAAGTATCTTGATGATCGAATTAATAAATTTAATGGTGATAAGTAAGGTGTGATTCAATGGCGTTGTCAAAATTGGAAGAGTTAGAAGCGACGTATGAACAATACGCAACTATTATCGAATTTCGGGGATTAAAACGTGATACAGGTCTTTATGGTGCTTACAAGAATATAAAAGGTAAGCCATACATAATACTAGAACCTGACCAGCCAGAGATTGATAAACAGGTTATCCTACGCGAGGAGTTCATGCACTTTCTCACATCGGTAGGCGTAATTGTTGACCAAAAACAACTAAACAACCGGAAGCAAGAACTACTCGCACGCAGGTTGGCATATAAGTCTGCAATTTCAATTGACGATTTAATTAAATGCTATAACTTAGGACTACAAACCAATTATGAAATTGCAGCCGAACTTGAATTACCGGAAGATTTCGTTTTAAACGCAATCAACTACTTTAAAACTCAGATGTCCAATGGAACAGTTTACAAGGGTTACCGGGTAAATTTAAGTAACACTATTACGTTCACTAAAGTTCGTAGTAAGGAAAGAATAGCTATCAACTAGGGGATGTTCATTTGGCTATTTTAGGATTCATAATTATTTTTGGATGGTTAGTGTACAAATTTTTCACTAAATGGATGTGGTGGTATATCGGACTGATGATACTGTTTGCAGTTATCGATTGGTTTACCACCTACGGATGGATTATTTGGATGATTATCTGTTTTACGATTGCGCTGGGATGTTTTGTACTACTATTTGCGCATTTTCGGGAAATGCACCGAGGAAAATAATTTTGTGACCAAATACTGATGTCCTTAAAAGCTGAAATATTCGGGGATGAATTACTTGAAACATGGATTAATAGCCGCGGGGGTTGTGATTGCATCGTTTGGAATGTTCCAAACTACTGCGCAGGCAAAAAAAGCAACAGAAATATATGCAAAGAACAGTTTTCTTGACACGTACGCAGCAAATAAGAACTACTTTTTAGATGATGGTGATGCATATGGGGAAGTAATGAAAACTTACAATCCCAATGCAAAACCGTGGATTACTCTAATTACCAAGGACAAAACCTATAAATATGTTCGTAGTTCTGATGTTACGACGAAGCCCATTTACATTTCAGACAATACGCATAGTCGTAAATGGTGGTCATCTCCACGTAAAGCAATAGTTACTAAGTCAACAATAATCTACAAGATTCGCAATCATAAGTCTTCTAAAAATAACTATATTGTTAAAAGATCAAGATTAAAACGTGGTGCCGTCATCACTGTACAGCATACGTCAAACTACGATTGGTCTGTGAAAAAAGCGGGATATGCGCATAACAGCCGTTACTTCTGGGTAATGGACAGATCAAGTAAAGCTAATTGGATCACTCCTTATTCTAAATATTGGACCGTTTACAATGACAGCCTATCAGTAGATAAACAATTAGTTCGCAAGTCCGCTAAAAATGCCTGGATTTTCAACAATCCTGGTAAAAAGAAACTGTATAATCTAAAAAACTTTAAGTCTTCCTACGTTTGGACTGCTACTCGTTCGCAAAAAGTTCGTGGTGGCGCTATTTATTATTATGTTACTAATTCCAACCATTCTTTACGTGGCTGGGTATGGCGTGGGCATCTAAAAAATGATCCAAAAGCCTACTAGTTACTAAAAAGCACATCCCCCTACCCGCCAAGATACTAGGATGTGCTTACAAATAAAATTCGTGGATAACTCCACACTTTTTATATACATAATTTTATCACAATTTAAGGAGGTGTTGCCTACAATATCCGATTTTATGAATCCTGCCCGGGAAAAATAGAAAGGATAATAACAATGGCAAGTATAAAAAAACGTGGCTCATCATGGGCCGTAAGAGTTACATTCTATGATCTTGATGGCAAACGCCATCAGAAAAACGCAACATTTAAGACAATGAAAGAAGCCAAGTATTTCGCTAATCAAAATGAGGTAAGTAAACTACGTGGTGATGATATTCTCAGCTCTGAAAAAACATTCGTTCGCTACTTCACTGAGTGGTATCACACTTACAAAGAACCAAGTGTAGCCGCAGCCACCAAGAAAAATTATCTTTTTACTATTGATCAACTTGAAAAAGCATTCAAGAAAACACGTATGGATGAAATCAGTCGGTCAATGTATCAGGGGTTTTTAAATAGTCTAGCAGATACTTACGCACGAGAAACGGTTGCGAAGATTGCTGGTCATTGTCGTGCTTGTGTAATAGACGCAGTTGAAGACGGTGTAATTCATCGAAATTTCACTACACGAACCATAATACCTACCTGTATTGATTATGAAGCTGAGGTCGGCACGAACTATCTAAATCTTAGTGATATGACAAAACTTAAAAAATTTATATTGCCAAAATCTTCAATCAACAATGTAAGTGCATTAATGGTCCTAACCGGTCTTTTATCTGGAGCCCGTTACTCTGAAGTAGCAGGACTGACCTGGAGCGATATTGATTACAAGAAAATGTCATTGAGAATCAATAAGACTTTAGACTATAAAGGTGATGGAGATTTCTTACCCACGAAAACAAAAGCATCTAATCGTGTTGTAATCGTCCCCGACTACCTCATTAAGTTGCTAGGTACTTTGCATCAAGAACAGGTTGCTGCTGGTGTTCAAAATGATCTAAGACTGATTTTCATTGGCAAGCATAGCACTAAGGTTCCTACCGATAATGCAGTTAATAAGCTACTGCGTACTGCGCATAAAAAGCTAGGCATTAAAAAAATAACTTTCCATGGTTTACGGCACACGCATGCAAGCTACTTACTCTACAAAAACGTCTCAATCTACGTTATTTCAAAGCGTCTTGGGCATTCAGACGTGGGTATCACTCAACGCGTTTATACGCACGTTATTGACGAATTACAGAGTGAGCAAACTGAAGCAATCAAAAACGCTCTCGAAAACTTCTAAATATTACAAAATTGTGCACCGTTGCGTGCACTAATGTGCACCACCTTGTGCACCGCAAACTCTGAATCGCATATGTACCAAGGGATTAAGAGGTATGGTTCGACTTAGACACCAATCCCCTACTCTGTAATGTTAGAAAACGTGAAATGTGCACCGATGTGCACCACAAAAGTACTTTCCATACCTCTGCATACCTTTAGAAAAAACAAAAAAGCCTTCATATCAATGATATGAAGACTTCTCGAAGGTACTGAGAGCTATCTGAAAACCTCTTAGTACCGGCGATCGGGGTCGAACCGATACTCCCTCAACGGGAACTGGATTTTGAGTCCAGCGCGTCTGCCAATTCCGCCACGCCGGCAAAATAAAACTATGAAACTAATGATACTGATCAGGATTATAACCTTTTCAGGAAAGGCGGTAACCGGATTTGAACCGGTGATGAAGGTTTTGCAGACCTCTGCCTTACCACTTGGCTATACCGCCATCATTTTTTGCCCAAACCCAACTGGGTTAGCTGGATTCGAACCAGCGCATGATGGAGTCAAAGTCCATTGCCTTACCACTTGGCTATAACCCAATCAAAGGGCGGTATGTGGGAATCGAACCCACGCGTGCCGGAGCCACAATCCGGTGCGTTAACCACTTCGCCAATACCGCCATCATGGCAGGGATAGTAGGAGTTGAACCCACATCGATGGTTTTGGAGACCATTGTTCTACCATTGAACTATATCCCTATGAAAAATGGAGGGGAGTGGATTCGAACCACCGAACCCGAAGGAGCGGATTTACAGTCCGCCGCGTTTAGCCAGACTTCGCTACCCCTCCATAAATGGCGCGGGACGGAATCGAACCGCCGACACATGGAGCTTCAATCCATTGCTCTACCGACTGAGCTACCGAGCCATATATTTCATGATGTATTATATTAAATTGTTCTGATGAATGACTTCATCATATGGAGGATACAGGGCTCGAACCTGTGACCCTCTGCTTGTAAGGCAGACGCTCTCCCAACTGAGCTAATCCTCCATTAATGACCCCTACGGGATTCGAACCCATGTTACTGCCGTGAAAGGGCAGTGTCTTAAACCACTTGACCAAGGGGTCATATTTATAAATATCTAACTAACGGAGAGTAAGGGATTCGAACCCTTGAAACAGGTAATACCCGTTTACAGCATTTCCAATGCTGCTCCTTCAGCCACTCGGACAACTCTCCATGGCTTACGTAGATAACTCCGACAGGCGGGCTCGAACCGTCGACATCTTGATTAACAGTCAAGCGCTCTACCAACTGAGCTATGTCGGAATAATCGCATGGCAACGTCCTACCCTCGCAGGGAGCGATCCCCCAACTACTCTCGGCGCTAAGAAGCTTAACTTCTGTGTTCGACATGGGAACAGGTGTATCCTTCTCGCCATCGTCGCCACACTACTGAGAA
>NZ_BTPW01000008.1:0-117214 GCF_036246185.1 Lactiplantibacillus paraxiangfangensis | reverse complement strand
CTTCAATTACATTGACCGGACAACACAAAGAAGCGGCTTCACCGCGGTAGAATACCGCGGCAAAGCCGCTTAGACAGAACTCGAAAATTATATTATTTCACCTGTCAACTTGACAGGGACTAGTACAAAGCTACTGGGTCTTTTTGGTTTTAAGTTAGGCCGCTTGGT
The DNA here is from genome assembly GCF_036246185.1 of Lactiplantibacillus paraxiangfangensis. Taxonomy (NCBI): domain Bacteria; kingdom Bacillati; phylum Bacillota; class Bacilli; order Lactobacillales; family Lactobacillaceae; genus Lactiplantibacillus; species Lactiplantibacillus paraxiangfangensis. The sequence continues at coordinate 117,046 of NZ_BTPW01000008.1, read as the reverse complement.
AAGCATCTAAAGCGGAATAAAATGATTCCTTGACTGAATCACGAGTATTCAAATAAGTAATATAATCGGACAATTCATGGACATTACTAGTTAACGGAAAATCAAAATCGGAATGGGCGTAGCGGGCTGCTGAAGCAAACGGGCCACGTTGTTCTATAAATGGTTCAAGCCAGCGGTAAAATGTCATCAGAGTCATCCTTTCAAAAACTTAAGTAACAATATAAGCTTAGTTTAACGGCTCAAAGCCCTGTTGTACAGGGGGGTTAAAGCTTCTTAACCAAGCAGCAAATCAACTGTAAAGGCTGTGATTCGTTTGTAAAGTATCGTTAAGTTCTTGTAACAATGTAAGCTTAATGTTTTAATAGTAGCTATTTTCATTATGACCCTAGTTGTTATTTTACCGGGACGACTCCCGTTTTGCTTGTAACGCGCGTAAATCTTGCCTACGGAGCAAGTTTTGATAATAGGCCAAACTCGTCTCGTCTAAGCGAAGCACGTGCATGATACTTTCAAGGGTATCCGTACGGTGTTGATCTAGGTACCACAGCATGAAGCTCTGGCGTAGCGCAACTGGTTTGAGTGGTAAGCCAATTCGTTGGCTGTCACCTGCTAAATACTTATGCAGCGCGGCCAGTGTCAGATGTGGATCTTGACCACGTTGCCGGATTTTTAAGAAGTAACCACGTGCGCCGTTGGTTTGAAGCGGTTGTAAAAAAGTTGTTAATTTTTTTAAGAACACTTGTTCGTCATTGCTAAATATGATATTTTTGAGTTGTGAGTCAAAATTTGAAGTCAGCATTTCTTGGGCAGTAAATCCTTTGCAAGTAAACAGCAAGAATGCCCGTGTGTAGACGTGCAGATCATCATTAGTTAGTAGCGTGGATAGTTGTTCGGGCCAGTGCAAGGCGTCCTGATCATTAGTCAGTGGTTTACCTTTGATACTAAACGTTGGTAATGTGGTGATAATTCGGTGTTCAAAGAGATAACTAAAATAGCCATTTAAATTAGAAAGCGCCTTGTTCAACGTGGAAGTTTTAAACTGACGCTGTTGACGTAGCATTTCTAAATAAGCCTGAATATCGTTTTCAGTTAGATCAGCGAGTAATTGGTCCTGAGCAAAGGTCTGGTTAAAGTGTTGCTCATAATTGAAAAAGTCAGCAAGCGTTAGTCGATATTGTTCAATCGTGGTTGGTTGTTTGCCAGCGGCTTCAAGTTGGTGAACGAAGCTTTTTTCGTATGGAAATTGGAGTGGCATGGGCGAATGATTCCTTTCTAGTTATAATCTGTTACTTTAACTAAAACACAAAAATAACCAAAAAACAAGCCATTAGGTGGATGCTGTGAGGCGTATTCTAAGCACGCGTTCAATTGTTAGACAGACAAGTGATCATTAAACATCGCTAGAATTAATCATTAAAAAACCGATATAATTAGATACAGCAGCCGAATTGGAATTCAAGCAAAATGACTGGTAAATCACATATGTAAGTCAAAATCTTAAACTGACAGTCTAGATTGTCTGATAGTCATCAATACATATGATTTTATGACTGCAGCAAATTTAGATCTGTTACAAAATGATTTTGTGGTTAGCTGATAAAACACATCTGAATTCTAAAAGTTCTGAATGTATTTTTTGTTGGTGAGAAATCGAAACGGATCAGTAATCTTAAAATTGAAATTCAAAGACAGTTGAAGGCAACGTTCAAATTTTTGACCCGAGGGGACCACTTTAGGTCGTGGGGGAGGATTTTACTTCTTGCTTCTACTTCATATAATATATATTATGTAAACTAGAATATCTAAAAAAACACCCCTCTCAGGATTTAGGCCTAATTAAGCAATCATACTAGTTGCATGCCGATTTCACGTATTTCATGACAATAAAATCTTATGTTTCATTTTTTCTGATACAAAAATGCTGACCGATTTAATATTCAGTATTAAAATCTGGATGATTTAATCAGAACTTTTGGAATGTTTAATCTAAATGTGATTGCTGATGACTGTAGATGTAACCAACTTTTGGATTGATTATTTAAGCATACGAATCCAGTTTATTTGCTGAACTTATGATGCTAATTCTATGGACCGATAATTTTTTCAGTTTCAACAAGTTATATGAACTTGAACTCATGATAACCAATCACAAAAAAGACACCATGTAATACGGTGTCAATTCTTTAAAGCTGTTTAAATTCATGTTTGTGCAATTTGGTTATTTAAGCTATTCTAAAAATCAATATATAAAATATATCAGAGATTTCTGGTCTTAATTGGGTTGCTCACAGCTATTAGAAAGTCAGGCTGTAACCCAATCATATCGTTTGAGAAATTTATCTGATTTATTCTGTGGTACAGATTCATCCGCAGTTTCCTTAGCTAGGTGTAATTTGAAATTTGCATCTAAGTTCAATAATAACTGACTAGAAATTCCCATCACAGTTTCAATTCTTAAAGCCAGTATTTCACTGACAAATCGTTTGCGTTTGAGAATGTCGGATATGTTTTTTTGACTAACACCTAAGCGGTCAGCCAGATCAATTTGTGTAATCTGATAGAATTCCATAGTTTCTTTAATGAGATCAGCAGCTGAACTGGTATGATACTGCTGAATTTTATTGTCACGATGTAACATAGTAGTCAACTCCTTAATGATAGTCTTCAATCTGCATAATCTGAACGGTAACAATTTCTGACTTTTCAACGGAAAGTTGGTCGTTTTTGTCATAGCCTTCAAAAATAATACGAAAATTTTTGCTAACATCAACTGCAAATTTGCCTTCCAAATTATTATGCAGCCGATGACAACGCGGTGGCGGATCTGACGGAATCTGCTGCAAGGTATCCGCAGCATCAAACTCATCAAGCCGGGCTTGAATTCTTTTAGCTCGATTACGGCCAAAATTTTTAACTAGTAATCGGGGATCATTCAAAATTTTAGCAAGTTTGCGGCTCTCTGCAAGGTATTCCATTTCTTCTTTCACCTCAAAGTTGATTATACCACATCGGTATAAAAAGACGAAATCAAAGCCTCTTTCATAACAATACTGCTATCAATCTAATTGCTAATTCCCCCTCACCCTGTTCACATACCTTTTTTACTCGTTTAAACCTTGTTCAACCACGAGAGTCCAAATTTGTCGATCATTAAATAAGTTATGCCAGACTGACTGATAACTTCGGATATTTTTGTTGCCAGTTTTTCTGAAGTATTCGCTGTTTAAATACAGCAAGATGTTTAGCATCTTGCTTCAAATATGGTGCCGGTCGACATTTGAATAGGACTAAGTCACTGAGCCCATGTGGCGCAATCAGTTGTAATTCATTATCAGCGTCTAGGTATGCACCAACACAAGTCGCGGTTTCCACAAAATGGCCAATCGCATCAGCGACGGATTTAAACGGTGACTGATCAGCAAAATTATATTGGGCCATGTAAACTTCATTTTTCACTTGCCATTGGTACTGCGGATATTGTTGCTGTAATTGAGATTGTATCTCTACATCATGTTGAACCGGTTGCTGTGGATCAAAGTAAACCACGTCGATGTCACTTAAAAATGTTACAGGTTGCTGACTAAGTACGGACCAAACCGTATTACGAATACAGCCTGCAGCTATGGTAGCTTGTGGCAGATTCAGCTGTTGAACAATGGTTAAAAGTTGAGCTAAATCTGGATTTGTTAAAATAATTTGACGAACCAAGTCTTCATCAGACATTTAAATGACACCTCTTTCGCAAAAAAACGGTACCCATGGGAAAACCGAATCTAATTCTTCACTAATCATTATAAATAGTTAGTGAAAGAATCGCAATTTCAGGTTGGCCGGCAGATGAATTAATAATTTTTACATAGCCCGCCTTATCAGTTCCCAAAGTGGCCCACAGCTATTCAAGCTAATTAAACCAAAAAGTAATCCAGATAAATGGCAAATGACCATTATCTGGATTACTTGATTTAACAAAATTCATTTTAAAAATACGTGGAATATGGTTAGGTTAATTACATCCAGCTTGGTTTATCACCGTCAGTATTGGGTTTGTTTAGACCAACACTAGCACGTTCCGCTAAGTCTGGATGCTTGATTAATTTAAAAGCGTAATCGGCAACACTAGCCCGTGATACTTCCGTCCCCTTGAACGGTTCATCAACACCGGTTGTTTCGTAATCAACTTCGGGTTGATCCGTCAACCAGGCTGGCCGTAATTCAGTGTAAACAATGTCTGAATCGGCCAATAGTTTAGCTGATTCACGGAACCCAGGTAAGAACGCCGCAATGGCTTGTTCATTCCATTCCCCAAACTTGCCGGGGACTTCATGGTGCGCACCCAATGCACTAATAAAAATCAAACGGGTTTGTTTTGTTTCATGCATCGCAGTCAGGATACTTTGCGTTTGTTGCCCTAAATCAGCACCACCAACGTTTGAATAAACAATATCAACGTCTTTCATGGCTAATCGTAACGCTTCAGTATCTAGGACGTTACCGTCAACCAACGCCACACGTGGATTGCCTTCGTATTTGGATAATCGATCAGCTTTCCGTAAAAATAAAACCAGTTCGTCCGTCGTTTCGTCTAACAACCGGTCAATCAGAATACGTGCAGTTCCACCATTGGCACCAATAATCATAACTTTTTTCATTTTAAAAAAACTTCCTCTCTAATCTGAGAATAGTCTCAAAATGAGCTATTTCGAGACAACTTTGATGACATGGATAAGCTTAACTTCTCAAGTATAAAATGTCTAATACCTATCTAAAATATAAATGTATACGGATTTTGCATAGACTTCTGTTAACACTTCCGGGCCTACCCTTCCGTCTCACTTATTACTGCTTTATTTTACGAATGACTTTCGCTGGTGTGCCAACTGCAACCATATTTGCGGGAACATCTTTGGTTACGATGGCACCAGCACCAATGATGGCATTATCCCCAATCGTGACGCCAGGCAATACGGTTACGTTAGCACCCAACCAAGCACCCTTACCAATATGCACGGCGGCACATTTTAAATTACGACGCGATTCCGGATTTTCCATGTGATTTACCGAAATTAACGTCACGTTTGGTCCAATTAAAGCCTGGTCCCCAATATAAATACCGCCAAGATCAACAAACATCGCATTGCGATTAATAAAGACATCTTTACCTAAATAAATATGTGCGCCAAAGTCCGTATTGAATGGTGGCATGATCGTGTTAGTCGCTGAGACATTTTGACGAGTGATTTGGCTCATCAGTTTAACGACTGTCGTATCAGTATGATATTGCCCATTCAATTCAGCTAAAATTTTTGAGTTTTCATTCGCAATCTTCGGGACAACTTTATATTCTGGCGCTTGAAAGTCAATTAACTCACCAGCCAGTGCCTTTTTTAGAACAGTTTCCACCCTATATTCCCTCCAATTTGTTGTTTTAGAAATGATTCTTTGTCAGCCAAGACTTTACTAACTGTTTTGTGTGACTTAACTGGTCATCGGTAATTGCCAGTCCTGACCGAAAACTTGCTTGTTTAGCATGTTGTTTCAATTCTGGCAGGCTTGATCCTAAGCCACTACTACCGCTAGTCGTAAATGGTAAAATAATTTTACCTTTGAAGCTTGGATAATGACTAAGAAAAGTATTGATGGCCATCGGATTTTTATCTAACCATATTGGATAGCCTAAGAAAATGTAGTGATACCCTTTTAAGTTAGGAAGTTTTCCAGCTAACTGTGGTCGTGCATTCTGCTTCTGTTCAGAACGTGCAACCTTTAGCATTTTTTGATAACTGGTCGGATACTTTTCCTTAGTTTGTAGATGATAAATGTCAGCACCAACTTGTTTTTGAATGGTCTTAGCAACCGCCTCAGTATTCCCGGTGTGGGTCATATAAATAACAATCGACTTGCCATTAGATTGCTTTTTGTTATTTTGGGCGGTTGCCACCGTTTGATTGGTTGTAGTGCCTGAATTTTTATCGGTGTTGATAGGCACAATCAACAAAACGCCGACAATAATAACAGCGCCTAGCCCAACGAGAATCAAACTTAATTTTCGCATCTTAAAATTTCCCCTTCTCACACGTAAATACCGATTGATTTAAAACGTTGAAATTATCATAATGCGAGAACACATTAATGTAAAATACCTATATCGAATGTCTTGCTATAGTAAATACGTATAGTGTTTAAAAACAAGCTGATCGTTAGGCATGTTTACAAGTCACGCAAGATGGTCTATTTCTAAAGACTTCAATTTGAACTCGTGACAATCAGTTAGAAAGCGGATACAATTACAACAGTGCCAGCTGCTGAACTGGTTAAAAATTACGAATAGAGGCTTACTTATGACCCCGATTGAAAGTTACATCCATACCGCACCCGCAGCGGTCCAACTACAATTAACCGATCTTCGTGCGACTATCTTGGCCGTTTTGCCGGATGCCGAAGAACAAATGAAATATCAGATGCCGACCTTTTACTGGCATGAAAATGTGATTCACTTTGCCTGGTATAAACATCATATTGGGTTATACCCGACTCCGAGTGGTGTGACGGCTTTTCAATCCGAATTAACACCCTATAAAACTAGTAAGGGCGCTATTCAATTACCCTTGGACCAACCACTACCGCTAGACCTAGTGCGCCGAATCACTGAATTTCGAAAACAGGAAGTTATTGAAAAATTTCACTTAGAAGAATCGTAAAGCAGTCGCGTGTTACTGGGACAATCCTGGTGACACGTTTTTTTGGTTCTACTGAGACATTTAGTTAATATTAATTTTGGGTTAGGTTTTATGTATGATTTTTTATTCAAGATAAGTATTGGTAATTTTATGGTGAACTATCTATACTAGTTGTGTTAGGTTAATGATCAAATCTTTTAATATAGAAGAGAGTGGCTAATTAATGAAAAGTACGGTATTTATGAAACCTGGTCAAGTTGCACTAGAAGACATTGCGAAGCCAACGATTCAAGCTGCTGACGACGTTATTATTCACGTCGTTCGCACCTGTGTTTGTGGTTCTGATTTATGGTCCTACCGGGGCCTTGAACCTAAGGCTGAACATTCCGAAAATGCTGGGCATGAAGCCATCGGTGTCATTGAATCAGTTGGTTCAGCGATTACGACCGTGGTTCCCGGCGACTTTGTGATTGCGCCCTTTACTCATGGATGCGGTCACTGTGCAGCCTGCTTAGCCGGATTTGACGGTGATTGCCAAAATCATCAAGATAACTTTAGTAATGGCGTCCAAGCAGAATACATTCGTTTCCAACACGGTGAATGGGCACTGGTTAAAGTCCCTGGCAAACCTAGTGATTACAGCGATGCTATGTTGAACTCCCTTCTGAGTTTAGCCGACGTCATGGCGACTGGTTACCACGCTGCTCGTGTAGCAAACGTTAAAACTGGCGATACCGTTGTTGTGGTTGGCGACGGTGCCGTTGGCCTATGTGGTGTGATTGCTGCTAAAATGCGTGGGGCTAAACGGATCATTGCGATGAGTCGCCATGAAGATCGTCAAAAATTAGCCTTAGAATTTGGTGCAACCGACATTGTCGCCGAACGTGGTGATGATGGTATTCACCGTGTTAAAGAACTGACCAATAATGCGGGTGCGGATGCCGTACTGGAATGTGTTGGTACCGAGTTATCAAACGAAACAGCAATGAACGTTACCCGTCCCGGTGCCATTGTGGGTCGTGTTGGTTTACCACATGAGCCTAAAATGGATATGACGGCTTCGTTTTATAACAACACCATTATTGCGGGCGGTCCCGCTTCAGTGACCACTTATGATAAACAAGTGTTGTTAAAAGCCGTATTAGACGGTGAAATCCACCCTGGCAAAGTCTTCACTAAACAATTCCGTTTGTCAGAGATTAATGACGCCTACCAGGCGATGACGAACCGGGAAGCAATCAAATCATTGATTGTTGTCGAATAATTATTTTTAGATAAGTCTTGAGCCCTTAGCGTAAATATTACGTTAAGGGCTCATTTTTTAATGATCAGTTGTTGAATATCAACTGAGCTCAGTGTTAATCTAGTTAAAATGACGTTTACGTCACACGGTAAGATCAAAGGAAGGTGTACACGGATGTCACTTGGGACCACTTTACAACGCAGCCGTAAACAACAACGGTTGACTCAAAAACAAGTCGCAGATGGCATCTGCGCACAGTCCATGTTGTCGGCGATTGAAAATGACCGCTACGTTCCCAATGCTAAGCTGTTATTAGCTTTATGTAATCGGTTAAAGATTTCACTAGCGACAATTAGTTTAGCGCATGATTTTGATATTAATGAAGACGCTGTGATCAATACACGCATGCAACAATTATGTAATCAACATCGGTACCAGGAATTGCAACGTTTACTATTGGCCTCAACGACCCTTGACCACGTTGTCACTCCTAGCCAAACCCAGGCTTATTATTATTACTTGGCGGTGACTCAAATTCAAATTGGGCCTGAGTTTGACGCTGCCCAACAAAGCTTAAAACTCGCACTCAGTATGACTGCGGAGACTGGGGCAACCACGCTGGCCTGCCTAGCCACAACAACGTTAGCGCTTGTTAATGCGAAGTGCGGACGACAGCAAACGGCTGTGAAGCTGATGGACCAGGGATTAAGCGATTTAAAATCATTATCTTATGATGAAAACCATAATGTAATTTGGTATTTGAACGCCCTGATGAGATACTTATTAAACGAACCAGAATTAGCCAGACAGCATTTATTAGCAACTATCACCGCAATTACAGCTCATCAGTCTCACTACATGCTTGCAAATTGTTACCGGCTGCTTGCAGAAATTGCCGTTCAGCAAGTACAAACGGAAGTAGCATCAGACGCACGGCAAAAGCAGCGTTTTTTGACCGATCTATTTCAGGAACCGGTTCCGAAAAAATTTTGAATATCAGTATACTGATTTTCCTAATCACAACTTTTCTATTAAAGTAAGGCCACCAAGTAAAGGGAGGCCTTTTTATGTTTACTCATTTTTTAAAGTTAGTTCAATCCCCCACCCTGTCAGTAGATGCTTCAGCGGGATGTCAGAGGGCGCGGAAATGAAAGCAATCGTCCAGACGACTTATAACGGCATTGATGCGCTCCAACTGGTGACGAGGCCGGACCCAACTTTGCTCCCACTAGCTGTGAAAGTTACGACTCACTATACCCCGGTGATGCCGTATGACCTGTTAACGGAAACTGGTGCGTTAAAAATGCAACGGCCCGTGCACTTACCCATGGTGATTGGCTATGGTTTCGGTGGTGTTGTGACTGAAGTTGGCCAGTTACGCAAAAAAGCCTTATTAGGTCAACGAGTGATTGGCTTCAGTCTTAAAGGAAGTCATCAAACAGCATTAGCTTCGGCGCTCCCTTTATTTTCAGTTCCCCGAAACGTCTCTTTGGCAGCGGCCACGACTTTGATTGGTGGTGCCGACGCCGCAATGATGGCTATTAGAACGAGCCGGGCTACTAAAGACGACGTGGTTTTAGTCACTGGCGCCAGTGGTAGTGTGGGCACCTACTTGTTACAACTTTTACACCATATGGGCGTTAGGGTGATTGCAATGAGCCATTCTAGTGAACAGCCGTTATTAACAAGGTTAGGTGCTGATTGGACGTTGGCTTATGACAAACCGTTACAACAACAATTAACCGAGCTCCCCCCTGCCACTAAAATCATTGATTTGGCTGGCTCAAGCCAACTATTGGACCAAATTTCACGGGAATTAGGCCCTGTTGAAATTTGGTCACTAGCTAATCCAGATTACGTGCCACAATCTGGGCAATCGTTTACCTTTGCCAGTGGCCGCATTCGATTACAAGACTACCGCTGGCTTTTAGATCAACTTGCTCAGAGAACGTTACAAGCGGTTATTCAGAGAACTTACCCATTTACTGCAGTCAAATCAGCACAGCACGAACTACAGGATAAACATTCACACGGTCGGATTTTACTAACTTATCGCTAGAAAGTGGGGATAATATTGGAAAGTATAAACGTAACACAACTATTGCAAACTTGGCTTGCTCTGTGGTTGACGCTTGGAATCGTACGAATCGTTCTGATTGCCATTCTTATTGGGATTGGCTACTGGTTAGTCAGGCGGCATCGATTCATTAAATGAGCAACCTTATAGTTAGTATTTTGACAATCTTAAGGGAAACTAGTATAACAAAAGTCAGGCTGTTTATTCTTAAACGGTTCAATATCATTCATCGATGAGATGAGAAAGTGTGACGAAATGGCACAAGCCTTGATTATCATTGATATGCAACGTGCTCTTGCTGATCTTGATCAGCGTGAACACGTGATTACGACAATCAATCAACGGATCGACCAGTATCGTGAAGTAAACCACCCCATCATTTTCATTCAACATACTGAACCGGGGATGGCGGTCGCAAGTTCAAATTGGCAACTATTCCCTGAATTGCACGTTCAAGATACGGATACTTTCTATAATAAAACTCGTCCCGATGCATTTTATCAAACGGGATTGGAATCTTTTCTTAAAATGAACCATCTGAATTCAATCGAAATTTGTGGCGCACAAGTTGAATTTTGTGTTGATACTACGATCCGGGTCGCTTATCACTTAGGCTTTAAAATAACTTTGCTCATTGAAGGAATTACGACTATCAACAGTGACTTTCTGACGGCGACCCAGATAAAACGGCACCATCAGCAAATTTGGAAACACCGGTTTGCAGAATTCGTTGACGTAAACACACCGCTGATAACTGAGGACTCCAATGACAACTGATCAAGCCCAGCGTTTTCAACACTACCTAGCTTTGATTGAACAACCTTACAGTGAAGCCGTCGCCCAACTGAACGCCCGCCACGGTCTCGTCAAAGATGACTATTTCGTACGAGCCTCCTACGAACAATTTTTAGTGGGAAAGGTTTTACGTTTACAGCGCGGAAATTACAGCCGAACCAGGGATGGTTTATGTACCCACCACGTCGCTGAAAATCAGTTTAGTAACATGTCCGATGCAGTGACTATCAAGCAAAACCAGTATCCGTTTACTTATCAGCGTAGCAAGTACCTTGTTTACGCGGACGAAGTTGAACATCTGATTTTACACGCACTAATTACGGCGGAGACCGGCGGCCAGTTTGGGTATCACGGCTACCGTGAGTATTTATCAAAAGACGTCTGGGCGTGGTACGTTGACCGCAAGATTCCCCAGAAAAACTGGCGGCATCGTTGTTATGGCGCTTCATTGCTTTCGAAATCAGAGGCGTTGACGATATTTGAACACTTGAATGCTGGTCCATTAGCAATGATTAATGAGCGTCATAAAAAAGGCTGTGATTAAAAAAATCACAACCTTTTTTATGACGGACAAATATACAATTTAGGGGCAACATTAAAGCGGCGCTATAGGCAAAGATTCAGACTAGGATCTTACAGAAACATCTGAATCAAAATTAATTGGTGTATAGCAATCCTTAGCAGCCGGGATCATCTCATTCGGAAATAATAAACTAATTGGATCATCGTCCTTAATTTTAGTGAAAAAAAGAAGGGCTAATGACCAGCCCTCCAAGCTAAATCTCTCATTTAATGGTAGAGAATCACCTATCTTAAGCCTCTCACTTACGGTAGAGAATCACCAAGTTAATGTTAGTTTTATGAGGAAGTATTTCTCTTCCTACAGTCAATATACTCGAATTCTTGTGAATTGTAAACAGATTAGACTAAATGTATGACACATATATTTTAGCTAGAATTAAACGTCTCATTTAGATGGTATTAACACCTGATTCTATCATCGTAATTGAAAACGCATGAATTAAGTCTAGCAAGTCAGAACACCTTATGCGACCTGTTTAGCATGCCACGATTTATAAATGAGTTGTAGGCTCACAGCAATCCCGCAGATGATGATGAAGATGATTGGCAAGTAAATAATCACGTGGTAGCGTCCTTGAACCTCCAGAAAAAGCGAGCTGATCGTGAAACCATCTAATAGCAGTGCACTGTAAAAATAATAGTTATTTAAATAATTCGATTTAAATAGCAACCATAATCCAAGCAGGACACTCACAACTGCAACTACGAGCATTGTCTGAAGATAACTGTACGACGTGACGGTCATAAATGCGCGTCCCTGATACCACGCTTTATTTTTTTGCCGGTTAACCTTTGCGGAACTTAAATCGTAAAGCACCCAATTATAGCCGTAGTCCTCACTCATTAAACCTTGCATCTTTTGATTAATGAATGGCAACGCACGGCCCTGCAATTCGGTTAAATTATCCTGAATATCGGTCGCCATGGTTTTAGCAATCCGCGGATAGGACGTTTCCAGATTTGGATCAACCTTGAGTTCTTTAGCCACCTGTTTAGCGATGTGCGGGTTATACGTGCCCTTAGTCTTGGCGCTGGTCCCAGTTGCGAGACTATACCCCACCGCAACGTTATTGGGCGCCACTTGAAAGCCGTATAACCAGCTGTAGATTCCCGTTGAACTAATCAAGAAGATCAGCGTGGCAGCAAAATAAATTAATAACTGTTTACTTTGTCGCCTAAGGGGATCAACGGACTGAAGCATGAGGCCGACCGAGAAAATCCCGAGTGCAATCAGCCAAACAGCCATGATGGGACGCACCATGTTGGCGGCAACGGTTGCCACCCAGGCAAATATCAGGTTAATCCACTGGTCGTTGGGCGTCGCCGTTGGAAGTGGCGCAAACGCCTTGGTTAAGGCAAGCATCGTAATCAAAACGCAGGTCACAAAGAACGGTTCGGCGCCGTTTAATAAGGTACTGTAAATCCAATAAGCCGGGATACAATAGAAAATCAAACTGGCAACGATTCCGAGTCGCCGGGAAAGCCAGCGTGACACTAGCCAGTAAATGAGCAACATATCAATAAAAGTACAACTGATATTAATGAGCTGACTAACAAAAAAGTTATTGCCCGCTAAGGCCACACTGAAACTAAAAAAGTTAGCGATGTTTAGGGCGTGCGGAAAAATAACGTAGTTGCCGAGGTCTCCGCGTTCCAACATGTGGTGCCAAGTTAACCCCTGCGCATTAAATGAAGCTAGTGCGTGATAGTTCCAGAAATCTGAAGTTGGTTTAATTGGTAACCACGCCACTAACGGAAACTTCAACAGGGTCAATCCAACAAAGCTGCCGATGAGCCAACTCGTATTCTTTTTAGTCAGCCAGAAGCTTCCGCCAATAACGAGTGCGAGTAATGCTATCACCATGAGTGAGCTGCCGATGATTACGCCGGTAGTTAGTTTGAGTGATGAGTCCCATTCCACAAACCAACTTGCCGCTAACATCCACACTAGGAGGAAGCCCGCAACCACCAAGGTAAATGCCTGTGTTGCTTTGACGATCCCCTTTTTTAGCATTTGAATCCCCCCACTAGTATGAATCATCCAACTTCGCATAAACCGGACGTGCTTTTGCGAGTCCGTGTTTCGTTTTTGTCCAATTGGTATTACCCCGAATTTGACGGTAAATTGCGAAATACGGCGTTAAACTGACAATCAATAAATAACCTTGAAAACTGAGACTCTGTAAAAGTGCGGGTCCCACCTTAATTTTTTGATGGATACTCGCGTAATTACGCAGATAAATATTGGCTGATAAAACGCATACAATTAGCGTTATTGCAATAATTGCGATGATGGCTAAGTGGTGCCAGCCAAATTGTAAATCAGCTAAAGTCCGGTTTATTAGGACAATTAATGCAACAATGCCGGCTATGGGTGTGATACAACCGGTAAAGGGCATCATGATCCACACCGCTGTGTCCACCTTCTGAAACCGATTGACGTGGTGTGACCGCCAAAGTGCCGGCAAGTAGTGCATACATTGAAGCGATCCCTGACACCAGCGAACCCGTTGCTTGAAGAACGGCAAGACTTTTTCCACGCCTTCCTGTTGAACCACTAAGGTGTGGTCAAACCCGGTTTTACCCCCAATGAGCCAAGTCCGAATCGTAAACTCCAAATCTTCCAGTAGACTATTGCCCCACGGATTCTTGCGGGCAAGGTCAAGCCGGACAAACTGACCATTACCAGAAGCAATTCCTTGTCCCAGACGATTTCGAAGTTGCTGAGTCGCGTTATTGACACCCATAAACTCAAAATTTTGCATTTGGGTTAGCCAGGTTCCCCGGTTATAAATGCCAACGCCCGTCTGCAGCATTGTTAAGTCCGAATCATGTTCGAAGCGCGCAATGGCGTGTGCCAAATCTGGTTGAGTCATAAAAGCATCGGCGTCAAAGACACCAATAATCGTTTTCGTTGGGTCAAAATTCACGGCCAACGTATGGTAAATGTAGTCTACGGCGGTGTTTAACACGGCCCCCTTACCTAATTCATCGTTGCCAGCCCGGTGCAAGACTTGTAAATACGGTGACTTCGAGCTAGTCAATGCGAGTAAGCTGTGATCACCAGAATTATCATCAACCGCAACAATTTGTGCCTGAATGGATTTTGGTAACTGCGACAACTCGGCCGATAATCGGTCGATGGTGCGCGTAATGACGTGCTCCTCATTTAAAACTGGGATCACCAAGAATAGCTTGTAAGGTTGTTGCCCCTTAGTATACTTTTCCGTCGGTTCCCGATAGTGATTGACCAAAATAATATTCATTAAAAAATACAGATAAAAGACCCCAGAAATTCCAACTGCTACTTTCACGAAAATGTTCATGGACAAGCCCCCAAGTAAAGTACCATCAGTTTCGCTTCTGATACTGAACAATTATACAGTGTGCACAATTTAATTCCTATTATCCTAGCGGTGAAAGCATAGTGAACTTATCAAGATACTAGTCTTAACTAATGTTTACGCCAATTTTACACAAACATGATGGTTTAATTTGTTCACCAACGGTTAAAATAAGGATAAATTGATGTGGAAAGAAGATGGGGAAGATTAAAAAAGTCACCCTGCTATTATTAGGACTTCTAGTTTTGCAACCATTAATCGTATTTCTTTTGCAAGGGGTATTAGTGACCACGGTACCCGTCCACTTTGGGTGGACCCCTGACATGTGGAATGTTCATTCAAACAGTAATCTCAAAATTGCCATGGTTGAAAGTGCCGTTACGCCCGCGCTCATTTTGGCATTTCGTGCCCTACCTGGTGATTTATTTATTCCCGCAACGCGTCAATGGATTTTTTCACCGAAAACAACTTGGCTATGGTGGTTATTTGGTATGAACTGGTTCGTTTTGTTGTCACTATTCAGTTTTGCGCCTTGGATCAGTTGGAGTTGGCAGATCTGGACACTCTTCTGTGGCCTTCAATTATTAGCGTACATCGTTGATCAAGTTCGTCTAAACCATCGCACCACGAAACCGAGACGCCACTAAAAAAGACGCAATTCAATAAAATTGATTGGAATTTTATCGAATTGCGTCTTTTTTTTAAAAATTAGCTAGTCGTCTAGCGACTTGATCATCAGTAAATCTGTCTGGGGATCATCACCCATGACAAAGGTGTGTGAACTGAACTGTTGAAAACCCCACTTGGCGTAAAATGCCTTAGCGGGTTCGTTATGTTCCCAAACGCCCAACCAAATTTTAGTCTTATGGGCTTGCTTCGCTAAGTCAATCGCCTGCTTAATAAAGGCACTTCCCAAACCTTGGTGCTTGAAAGCCGGTCGAATATAGATTCGTTCAACTTCTAAGGCATCAGGCCCCATCTTTTCTGACTGAGCATCTTCCACGTTAAGTTTGAGGTACCCCATGGGTTGATGATCGTGTTCGACGAAGTAAAATCGTGAATTCGGATTAGCGAGTTCTCTTGTTAATTTCGGTAGATTATAAGCTGATTCGAGAAAAGCACGCATGTTAGCGGCTGTATTTTGAGCTTCAAAAGTATCCGTATAAGTTTCAATGCTGATTTGCTGTAATGTTTGTACATCATCAGTAGTTAATTGACGTGTCGTTGTTTCCATTCTCAAGCCCCTTAAGTTAATTCTGTGTTTGTCAAAAATCGTTCTTTCTAGTTAGAACATAACTTTTATTATAAATAATTAGTGGTTAAAATGCACGTTTTCTCCGTAAGGAGCTTTGCTTTATGAGGACGGGTGAGATAAGCTGGTGGCTAGGTTTTGATATTGAGAGGGATTAGTTAAAGTAAGAGTTTACAACTATAACTTCTTAAACTCATCCAATAAACTTTCGCCTATTTTCCATTTTTTAAGCTTACCACTTTCTGCACGCGATACCAGCTGACTTTTACTAATTGCGACCCCCACGGCATCCCTCATCCCATAAACATTAGCAATTGCTTGCCCAATGATGCTACAATAAATTATCTTAATTTAACCGGAGGATTCTATCATCGACTATCAACAAGTAGTGACGACCGACTGGGATAATGCTGCTTACATCAAAGCAACCGGCGACACTGATTTTGAGCACGTCCCTTCCCGCGTCATGGCAAACTGGTACAAAGTCCGTTCATTTGGTGCCGAAGCTTTCGTTTGGCAAAAGAAGCAACGCAACTTATTGCTACTCCCCACTGATGAGCGTGAAGCTTTAATTCAACAGCTAAAACAGGATTACTTCCAACCCATTTATACGGACTTTATGACTAACGGCTGGTCCGACGATTCAACGACATCCCATTAACCTAATCATTAACAGCTCACACACTGATCCAATTAAGACGTGTGAGCTGTTTTTTTAGCTTCCATGTACCCGATTACGAAACGGTAAAAGCTCACTTTGTCAGCATTTACCCCTACAAATTGCTATACTGGTAATGTGTAAATTTGTGGAATGGTGTGTGAGATTATTGAGTAGATTACGGAACTTTGGTTTGGATTTTTCGGTCGCGACCCTCAACTTTTTAGCGAATATTGGGATCGTCTTACCGTACGTGTTAATTTTATTTAAATACCAGCAGACTCACAGCGTTAACTATTTAGTTGCGATTATTGTCTTTTACGTTGCGCGCGCTGCTAGCGTGTTTGGCACCAAGCATTTAGGCTTAAAGGCGAGCAACTACCTGCTGATTTGTTTATGGCTTGGCATATTCGGCAGCTTGCTCTTCAGTATTACCAGTAACCTGATTGCCGTTATTATCGGCGCCCTGTGTCTAGGCTACACTTCTGCCAATATCTGGCCCTACTATTTAACGATTAAGCTCCATTTGAGTCAGAGTACCGATTTCAAGCTTAAGCAGATGTACTGGCTAATTTTCCTTGGCTTGGGTCTTTTATTTGGCCTCGACTTCTGGCTCGATTTACAGTACCGCTTAGCGTTCGTGCTCCTTGCCTTACTCTTCGTGATTGCCATCCCCGCTGGTCATCTATTAAACCAGTTCTCCTTGGCGTTTTACGACGAACACGCTGCGGGTCAGGCCCATCCAGTTAAAATTTGGCGGGTGGTCGTTTTTATCGCTTTCTTTGCAGTTATCGCTTTATTAACATTACTACGAAAGATTAGCCTAACCATTGCTCTACCGTACGTTTTAGGCATCATCGTGATTGCCATTATCTTACTAAACATCGAACTGGCAGCGGACTGGAAATTCATGCCAGCAAACAAGGTCCGGATTCTTAACCGGGGCTTCTTACTCAGTTTTGTCCTATTATTTAATAGTTTCTTCGGTTACTTTATGTTTGGCGCTAAGGGCATGTACTTAGTCTTTGCCCTATACCTGCTTGGTTTTGAAGGTGGACGCCCACTGTACCTGGCCATTGCGCCCAATAAGCAACGTGCGACACAACTTGCCAACGGCGGGTTAATCCTAGGCCACTTACTAGCTTTGACGACGATTCCCGCCATATACGCCATGGGCTTACTACTAATTGCCATGGCCATTGGTTTTGAAAACCCGGCGATTAATGACAGCGTGTACGCCGCCGAAAAAAATGATCCCGACTTAGCCATCATTCATAAGTACCGTTTCTCAACTTACGGCGGCCTGCTTTGCCAGCTCTGCTTCTTTGGGCTATTAGTCACAGTTAGTGCCGTTAACCACCTTAAACTGATGGCCTTCTTTAACCCTAGTAACCCCGGGCTCAAATCAAGCTATCAGATGGGAATGACTTGGCCACTAGTCGGAATCTCACTGATCATTACCCTCATCAACTTGTATGGTCAACACCAACAAGCGTCTAAGGACATCGCCGCTTAACGGGCCTTTCGAAAGGAGTGCATCGTTCATGATTATCGTTGCTGCTGCAGCCATTTTATTACCGTTGATTTTACTCGGCGGATTTAACCTACCCGCGACTAAGGGCATGAGTATCAGTGCCATTGTTGTCATTATTACTGGTTACTTCTTTTGGCACATGTCGCCAGCCGTACTGAGCGCGTCAGTGCTACAAGCTTTGCACAAGTCCCTACCAATCTTATGGATTCTATTTGGGGCTTTATTGATGCTCAATTGCCTACGTGCAACGGGCGCTATCGACCGCATCAATCAAGGCTTTCAGGCCCTATCCGCCGACATGCGGCTCCAGACTATTTTAGTGGCTTTCCTTTTCGGCGGCTTAATCGAAGGGGTCTCTGGATTCGGTACCCCCGCCATGGTCACCGCACCATTGCTGATTGCTTTGGGCTTTTCACCATTAGCGGCCGTTATCTTAGCCCTCGTTGCGGATTCGACTCCCGCGGCGTTTGGTGCCGTTGGGACGCCACTGACCGTTGGACTCAGTAACGTAACTGAAAAAACCAGTACGTTGAATCTGATTGGCTTACGGGTGACGCAACTCGATCTGTTTGTCGGTGCCCTCATGCCCGCCATCTTAATTCTAATTTTGATCTTGTGGTTTGGTCCCAAAAAGAACCGTTTCAAACAGTGGGTGGAAGTCCTACCCTGGGCGATTGTGATTGGTCTGATTTACAGTAGTATTGCGCTACTTAGTGCCTGGTTAATCGGCTACGAATTTGTTTCCATCATCGCACCGTTAGGAACGCTAGTAATTGCCATCATTAGTATTCGACAACGGTGGTTACTTCCAAAACGAGTTCAAACCCAGCCGTGGCACGTTGCTAACTATCAGCCGGCAGCGACCGGTACCCCTAAAAAGATGTCGCTGCTCAAAGCTTGGTTTCCTTACTTACTGGTCGTGGTACTGCTACTCGCAAGTCGCGTCTTCAGCGGCCTCCAAAAGTTAATGACGGATTACGCCAACTTCTCATGGCGCCACATTCTTGGCTTTGCCAGTATCAACTCAGATTGGGAATTTCTCTATTCTCCCGGAACGGTCCTCGTCTTAGCAGCAATTATCGGGCTACTCGTTCAGGCTAAATCATTCAAACCACTGCTCCCAACGGCTAAAACGGTCGTTGGGTCAATGGGCGGAACCGCACTAGCCCTGGCCGTCACCCTAGTCATGGTCCAAGTCTTTACCAACTCTGGCTTGAACCAGGCCGACCTACCAAGCATGCCGATGTACATTGCAAAGTTCGTCGCCACTTACCTCGCGGGGATTTGGATCGTCATGGCACCGTTCTTGGGCCAGTTAGGGGCGTTTGTCACTGGTAGTACGACCGTTTCAACTTTAACTTTCGCTCAGATTCAGGGAGATATCGCAACGAATGCCCACCTGAATCCTAACTTAGTCCTAGCCGCACAACTCATCGGGGCGGCGGCTGGTAACATGATTTGTGTCCACAACATCGTGGCCGTCAGTTCCGTCGTCGGCCTAAGCGGTGAGGAAGGGACGATTCTGCGTAAGACGATCTTACCTGGACTCGCCTACGCAGCACTAATCGGGGTTGCGGGATTAGTCTTAAGTCAATTATTGTAACTAAAGTAACCATTCGGAAACGTTAACTGTTTCTGAATGGTTATTTTTCATTATGGTCAAAATGTGTGCCAATTTTTCCTGCAAAATTACGCCGAGTGACTTAAAATAGGATTAAGTAATTCAACGTAAAGGAGGCGTTTTGCCGTGCAAGTTCGTTTAGTCCCTAGCCTTCAGTTAGGTGACCGCATCGTGGGTCCAACAAGTGACCCCGTCGCTAACCAGGCGCTTTATCATCGCTATGCTAAACGGCTTCAAGCTCGCCTTGGTATTGGGTTTCAAGTTTACGTCGATGACAGCGTCGGTTATGACTTACTCACAGCGCCCGAATACGACACACAAACCTGTTGGGTCGTCGCGACGCTCGTCTATCAGGCCCTCACGAACGACCTACTGACCCACCACCGAATCATGGCACTCAGTGATGAGGCGGTCCTAATGAAAAATACTCAGGCCATAGAAAAGCAGCTTAAGCCAACGCCACAAACGAAATAATTCATCATAATGACAAAAGATAACCAGCAAGTCACATCAGACCTGCTGGTTATCTTTTGTATTGATTGACATTGATTAACTGACCTTAATTTGCCCCATCATCCCATTTTCCTCATGTTCCAAGTTATGACAGTGATACATGTAGATTCCCCGGTCTTTAAAGTTAAACGCAATCTTAACCGTACTATCCGGATCCAAGGCGACGGTATCCTTTAACCCCCGTAAATTAGCTGGCGGAGCCTGCCCGTTAATGCTCAAAATTCTAAATTGGACCCCGTGCAAATGGAACGGGTGGATCATCCCACCCATCATCGTGCCGGTATTTTTGATGGTCCAAATTTGCGGACGATCCTGCTGCGCCGTTAAATCAATTCGATCTTTTGAATACTGCTGATGATTGATGCTAACCATGGTTCCCATCCCGTTAAAGGCTAATGTTTGCCGTTGCACATTGGTCGTATTGACAGTTGGGACTGAGACTAGGTTGGCAGGTAACTTTCCGTCACTGACTTCCTTTTTAGCCGTTCGTAGCGCTAAGACGGATTGCTGCCCATTTTTGACCGTCACCGTTTGACCATCTTTAAACTTCGCCGTATCAATAATGACTTCCCCACGTTCACCGGGTGATAATTTAAGCATCTTGACCGCAACCGGTTTGCTTAACAGACCACCATCCGTGGCGATTTGTTGCATGGCCTGGCCATTAGTCAACTTTAATTGATAGTTACGGGCATTCGAACCATTGACAAACCGCAAGCGAACCAATTTAGTCGTGACCTTGATGTACGGGTTCAGGGTGCCGTTGATCAGCAACGTATTGCCCTTGGTCCCGTCACTGTTGTAATCCGCATCGTAATCAAACTGATTAGTCTTAGTAAAGCTCCGATCCTGAATCACGACCGGAAAGTCGTTGACACCGTATTTATCCGGCAAGTGCAGCTGATCACTTTGCTTATCGCGGACGTAGATCAAACCAGCCAGCCCTTGGTAAACTTGTTTAGCCGTACTGCCCATTGCGTGTGGATGATACCATAACGTTGCCGCTGGCTGTTGGATCTTAAAAGCGATGGTCTTACTTTGACCCGGATCAACAATTTGGTGCGGACCACCATCTTCTTTACCAGGAACGATCGCGCCGTGCCAGTGAAACGTCGTCGGACGCGTTAACTGGTTGCGGGTTTTAATCTGGAGCGTTTGGCCCCGGCGAACTTGCAACACGGGACCTAAATAGTTGCCGTTGTACCCCAGCGTTTTGGTTTCCGTTCCCGGTTTAAAAGCCATTTTCCCCGTCTGCGCCGTCAAGGTGTAACTAACTTTAGTTTTAGTTGCCTGCGTTGGCTTAAGCCGTTCTGGTAAAGCTAACGGGTGCACCGCGGTCGTCGTTTTTGACGTCGCAACGTCGGAAGTCGTCCTAGACATCATCATGCCATTACCACCGTGACGACCGCCCATCATCCCACCCATTGGTAACCACGAACGCTGGCCATAAACGTAGCCTAACCCTAACAATCCAACGCCTAACAGTCCCAGCCAACCCCACGTTTTTGCTTGCATTGATCCGGTCCCCCGCTATCTCATCATTTTGATTACAATTGTAAACGATAGACTTATAAATTACAAGCAGAATCTATTTTCATCAAAAAGATGATACTGGTGAAATCACCTATCGGGCCACAAAAAAACGCCCATGACAAAAGCCACAGCCGTTCTCTTTATTTTAATTATTTTTAACGCCTTGTTGGTGACGGCGCATCCCGGACTCAATAACGAGTAACACGACGAACCATAATACGGAACCAATCACGGCCCACCGGTTAACGGCGTCAAAACATAAGACCACCGTTACGGCTAAGAAAAAGACCAGCGTTGCCACGTTAGATAACGGAAACAACGGTAATTTGAATGGATTTTGGCTACTGTCCTGAGTTTTCTTATAGACGTAGTGACAAACTAGTAACGAACACCAGACAATGATGAAGTTAGTTGTCGCAACGTTTGAGATCAGCGTAAAGACCGTACTAGGAATCACGTAGTTTAAGACGACGATGACTAACAAGATCAACGATGAAAAGCCAAGTGCACGGGCAGGCACGTTGTAGCGGTTGACCTTTCCCATCCACTTCGGTGCGTTACGTCCGTGCGCTAACGTAAATAGCGTCCGACTCGTACTAAAAATTGCGCTGTTACATGCGGATAAAGCCGCCGTCAAGACGACAAAGTTAATGATGCTGGCCGCTGCTTTGATGCCAATGTCGCTAAAGACTTGTACGAACGGTGATTGGCTCGTCGTAATTTGGTCCCACGGATAGATCGACATGATGACGAACAAAGCCCCTACGTAGAAAAATGAAATCCGAATGGGCAAACTATTGATGGCACGTGGTAATTCTTTTTCCGGGTTCTCAGCTTCCCCAGCGGTAATCCCAACCATTTCAATTCCGGTAAAGGCAAAAATCACTAGTGAAAACGACGTGAGAAAGCCACTGAACCCCTTCGGAAAGAACCCGCCGTGTGAAACCAAGTTCGTAATCGACACGGTTTGGCCCCCGACGTGTGCGGATGACCCAATTAGAATCGCACCGGTAACAATCAACGCAATGATTGCCACAACTTTAATCATGGAGAACCAGTATTCTAATTCCCCAAAGGCACTCACGGATAGCAGGTTAAAGACCAGTAGAATCAAGATGATGACTAACGGTGTCACCCACTGTGGAATCCAAGGGAACCAGTATCGAATATAGATTCCACTAGCCGTTAAATCGGCCATGGCCAAGCTAATCCAACATAACCAGTAAGTCCAACCGATGGCAAATTCAAACTTCTTACCTAAATAGAGATTAATAAATTCCAAGAAAGAATGCAGTTTTGTATTGGAGAGAAGTAATTCTCCCAAGGCACGCATCATCAGGTAACAAAAGAACCCACCGATCGCGTACGCCAATAAAATTGATGGCCCGGCCTGTCTAATGGCCGCACCTGAACCGAGAAATAAGCCCGTACCAATTGCACCACCTAAAGCAATCATCTGCACGTGGCGTCGTTTTAACTTGCGAGCGAGCTGTTGATTTTCCATATAGCCTCAACTTTCCTTAGTTATGAACTTACACCTAATCATGTTCATAAATTTTCATGTTTTTTCATATTAGTACATTTTAGGCTAAATCAGTTTTATGAGCAAGCATCAACCCGTACAAGAAAACGCAATCAAGAGTTTTGATTGCGTTTTCTTAGTGGATTTGGTATCGTAAGATACTTTAATAAAACTTGTTTTTCCAATTAAAAAGGAGCTTTAAATGATGCAACGTCAATCAAACGATACTTTCTGGCGCCGCTTTTTCAAGGGCGTCATCATTGCCCTCGGATTTATTTTACCAGGCGTCTCTGGTGGCGTCCTTGCCGCTATCTTAGGGATTTACGAACGGTTACTCGGATTCATGGCCCATTTCCGCCAAAATTTCAAACGGGACTTCTGGTACTTTGTCCCGGTCGGCCTAGGCGGGATCGTTGGGATTGCGTTGCTATCAGCACCGCTCGAGTACCTGCTTGCACACGCCCAAGTTATCGTATTATGGGGCTTTGCTGGCGCCATTGTTGGGACCTTACCCGCACTAATGAAGACGGCGGGTAGCCACGGCCCCCGGGACACTGTCGACTACTTATGGTTTGGTGGGACCTTTATCATCAGTAGTGGACTCCTCTACTTCATGAGCGAACTCTTTGGGACCCTTCCAGCCAACTTCGGTGGATTCATCGTTGCCGGCGCGTTGATTGCATTAGGCGTCCTCGTTCCCGGACTAAGTCCCTCAAACTTACTGTTAATTTTGGGTCTATTTACGCCAATGCTCACCGGTTTTAAAAAGCTGGATATTTTAGGCGTCTACTTACCGATTGCACTCGGTGGCGTTCTCGCGATGGCGCTTTTCTCTAAGCTGATGGATCACCTGTTGATTCGGTTCCATTCCCGGGTCTACCACTTCATCTTAGGTATCGTGACCGCTAGTACCCTACTGATTTTAATTCCAAATCCCTACGCGGCGGAAAGTATCTCCTATGCCAACGCGACCCTCAGCACTTACCTGTTCAGTGCCCTCGCCCTTATTTTGGGAACGGCATTAGGCTACTGGATGAGTACGTTAGAAACAAAATACAAATAGCCTACATTTGATTACGCCGTCGTTTAGGCTGCAAACGCCGTAATTCATTAACTTGTGATTGAATTTCGCCCAGCATCTGGGTTTGCATCTTCTGAATTTCCAGCATGTTTGGTTCATCTTGTTGGATTAAATGGTCGACCTTCGAGTGTAAGACCCGGATCTCTTCTTCAGACTTCGCGTTGACCCGAAAATCATTGCGCGCTTCCAGGCGGTCGTATTCAGCTGCCCGGTTTTGGCTCATCATGATTAGTGGAGCTTGAATCGCCGCGACCATACTCAAAAAGAGGTTCAATAAGATAAAGGGGTACGGGTCAAAATGATGCCCAAAAATGGGCACAACGTTGATTAGCATCCAAACAATCATCACCGCGATAAATGATCCGATGAAAGCCCAGCTCCCACCAAAACGGGCGACCCCGTCCGCCACTCGTTGGCCAAGCGTCAGTGAATTTTCTAACTCATCGTGCACGTCGACGACTTGGTAACTGTTCTTAGCTAAAATTTTGGATAAGTGCTGATTGACCTTATCATTTTCCAGGTAGTCGTTCGTGATCATCTTATCCATTTTAGCTAAGCGGTAATGGACCAAGTGCTCACTGCAAATAAAACTGTGCGCGTGGGCACGCGGATAATCAGTAGTAATCGCTGCTTGCAATTGTGGTTCTAATTCGGATAGCTGCATTCCATCGACGAGGTCATAACGCTGCTGGTCAACGATGCAGATGGCTGTTTTCGACATGGCTTTCACGCTCCTTTGCCGTAAGTATACAACGAGTCGGCAATTACGGGCCGTAGAAAGCCATCGCATTGCTAAGCAAATCATCTGAGATAAAACACAAAGAGCCGTTCAGAAAATTTCTGAACGGCTCTTTTCAATCATACGGACAATTCATCCATTAACATCATCGTTTGGTACTGACCATCGTCTAACACGGCAATGGTCTCCGGAAAGCTCCGGTGGTAGGTCTCTGGTAAATCAAATTCAAAAATCGAATCGTGGCGATCATCAAAGACGGCCGTGACGTGTCCAGAACGACTGACCAACGCAAACTGTAATACTTGCGGTAAGTCAACCACTCCTTGCAGATCAGCGTCAATAATGTGCCAAATTTCATCGATGACGGTCCCGGGGAGCTTGGAAGCTAACCCCAAGGTCGCATAACGTTCTGCTGCGGCGTCAAACATCGCAATCACCTCATTGTTAAATCACTTAGTTATCGCGGACCACGACGGCAACTTCTTTTTCAATGCGAATAAACAAGCCCTGTGAATCTTTTCGAAAATCCGCTTCAAACGTGTCTAAAATTGGTTTGATTTGACCAACAACGTCGCCCGTGGTGCCGTAAATATCGACATTTTGATGATTTGCATCCCATTTGACCGTCCAATAACTGCCTTCAAGGGCCTCATCAACAAAATACTGAGTTCCAGCAAGTACCGCGTCGTTAATGACGCTGCTCTCATCCGCCGTCATCCCGGTATCTAATTCCCACTTTAGCTTTTGATTAACTTCTAACATATCGCCTGGAATTAAATTCTGCACGCTACATTCCTCCACTCATTCGGTTTAATTATTAAGTATAACTATCTCTCACTTAATATGATAACATAATGCCCGTTTAAATCAGCTTTGACTACTTCAAATCCGGCCGTTCCGTCATGAATTTTTGACGAACTTCCGCCGCAATCTCACGCATCCGTTCAGGTGTATCTGCCTGTGACAAGCGGTAGCCAATGTAGTAAGGTGAAACGTTAAATAGTGGGATCACCTTGCAGACGACCCGGTCACCTACCGGGTAAAAGAATAAATTGTAGCTGTCGCAACGCCCCTTGAAGTAATCATCTAAACAGTAACGAACCACCGTTTGCACAGCGTCGGCCATCCGTGCTGAATCTTCCCACGTCGTTGCCACGTTAAATTCGACAAAGCCCATGACGGGTTGGTCTGAAACCGTGACCCGTAAGTCCCCGTTACTGACCACTGGGTAACCAGACAAGTTAGCTGGGACGATATTGCCATAACCATCAACGTCGTCCAGCCCAACGATTTGCATGTGCGGGTGCCGCAAGCTCCCACCCGAATGGGGGCCAAAGTTTTTATACAGCAAGACGGATTCATACCGGCCACTAGTCAGGGCTTCCTGACAGTGCTGTAAGGCAAATGCAAAAATCTTTCGGTTTTGATCCGTGGGATACGTCGCAATGTCCCCGTTATGGTCCGCCGTTTCAATTACGATCGTCTGCCACGTCGCCTGAAGCGTTGGAAACTTATTGCCTAACCAAATTCGGTCGTCTTCTTGTGCAAAAATATCGGTCAACGTGCTTGGATCACAAAACGGACAAGCATTACTCGTATGGCGAATATTTTCCGGTTTATCTTTAGCAATGTTAGTATCAAAAATTAGGGGATGTGCTTGCATATCTAATCAGTTCCTTTCAATTTGAACATAAAAATAGAGTTTGGGGAAACACCCCAAACTCTGCGTAAAACGGGCTAATTCATTGGTTCCGGTGTATCTTCACCCGGACCAAATTGAACATTGGCCATCGTAATCCAAACGACGAATTCCGTCGAGGCTAGCCGCCAATATTGTGGATTAGACGCTGCCGGTCGTGATTGTTCAAAAAGAGCAATGGCTAACGCATTAGCAGCATTATCCGCGGCAACTTGGACACTGGCGCCAAAAGTTTGGGCCGCCGGAACGTCCGGAAAACGAACATCCCAATACGTCCCCTCATCTCGAAAGATTGCGGGATATTTAACTTCCACATTGCGATCCACTTCCATCACTCCGATTCACTGGTTTAACATCATTATACCGAAAATCAGTACTAACGGTCTAAAAATTTTCAGCAGTTAGTCACCCATCGTCGTCGTGTACGACCCGTTTTTATCAGTCGTTACTTTATAGTTCCCTTTGTTGGATTGACCATAGTTCTGGGCATCCTTCAAATTGCTAAACTTCTGGGCACTGCTGTTATTGGCCGCACTCGAAGAACTAGCCGCACTAGAACTGTGACTGGTTGCGCTAGAAGAACTGGCACTGGACTCAGTGTGATGACTGCTGCTAGCAGCGGCGTGAGATGTCGTCGTTGAATGACTCGTAGCTGGCGTACTAGCGGCCGGATGAGTCGTCGAACTTTGAGTCGTTTCCGTCGAGCTAGATGCCGGAGTACTATTATCCGTACTAGGTGTGTCCGTCGTATCACCATCACTGTCCGTCGTTGTTTCACTAGATGAATGTTTGGCCTTTTTCTTCTTTGATGAACTTAAAGACTTAGCTGATGAACTTTTACGCGCTTTGCTGTTGCTAGATGACGACGTCGTTTCTACGAGGTCTTGGCTGGTTGACGCCTTGACGAAGTAAATGATCGACCCACCTAGAGCAACCACGATTAAAGCCAATAACCATAACGAAACGTGACGTTTCTTTTTCGGCGACTTAGGCATTTGCGGTTTCTTCGGGTCTTTTGGACCAGATCCCCGTCCCCGCTTATTGTTAGTCGCGTCCTGCCGCGCTTTTAAACGTGACATCCGCGTCGGTTCTTGTTCAGGCATTAACTATCGCACTTCCTTTCTTGCTTTCGCCAGTTTACCATATTTTACCACGCTTGTCCCGGTCCATCCGGGAGAATAAGCCAATAATTTACGATAAAAGGCCCGCTGGGCAAATGCCGGCGGGTCCGGAGTCTATTAGGCGTTTTGGACCAAATTATCGTAATAATTAGCAAGCGTCCCGTACATGTAAGGCATGAGCCACAATTGACCGATCCCCATGGTAATTGCACTCAGGATTCCCCAACCAAGAAAACTCAGCTGGATAACGAATAACTGCCACTTATGGCCGACCATCAATTGACGACTCCGCGTAATGGCATCTAGAAGCCGGGGCTTAGGCTGACCATCCGGTGTCGCTGCGAGCATATCCTTGTACACGTAGTAGGTCTGCGAATACGAATAAATCTTAATTATTCCGGGCACAATTAATAATAATGACCACAGTAAGATAAAAACACCCTGGAGAATGGATAGCCCAATAATTGGCCAGGCATACTTCTTAGTAAAGCCGCTAGTCGAGTCACTCACGGGGTGAATCTCACGTTCGGGATTGCGAACCCAATCGAGCATCGTGTAACTGGTCCCAACTTTAAAAATATTAACAATCAGTGAAAAAATTGCTTGAACCAAAACAATGACGAGTAATACCGTGGTTAACATGACAATATCAAAAGCTGTCAAATGCAACGCTTGGTTGATTGCGCCGTCGGTCATCGTATTCTTACCTTGCCACTTTTGTGCTTGGTCTGAATAATTCGTTAATATCGTAAAAATCGACAATAAACTGACCACGATGCAGAGTAAAATCGCATCTTTCCACCGGCCCTTGAATAATTGTTTGACCTCATGCTTTAATTCAGCTCTCGTTTTCATTAAAAGCGCCTCAATTTCTATTATTTAAAGCTCACTGCTTATTTTCCCTGAATCAGCCACGTTAGTCAAATCCTTAATCGCAAAATAAAGCGGTCGTTTTCCCAGTTGACACACCGGAAAAACAACCGCTTTTAATTATAATAATGGCTTATTCATAACCACGACCGTCGCACCGTCTTCTTCAAACGGTCCCGCCGTGACGTGGTAACCGCAACGTTCATAAAAGGACTGAGCACTTAATTCGCCATCAATTTTTCCTTGAGTAGCGCCGTGTTCGACTGCCCACCGTTCAGCAGCCGTCAGTAACACTTTTCCTAAGCCCTGCCCCCGGTAAGCTTTACGGGTACAGACCCGGCCAAATCGCATCACGTGTTTCGCTTCTGGTTCTAATCGCAACGTGACTACTGGTAAGTCCGGCTGTAAATATAAAACGGCGTAGAGCCGTTCATCGGTATCCTTGTCGTCAAATTCAACGTCAGCGGGAATCCCGCGTTCCTCAACAAAAACGGCTTGACGCAGTGCGTAGGCCGCTGCCCGGTTAGGTGATTCGTTAGAAAAAATAATTTTCATTATTTATACGCCTTGTCAATGTCTTTCAGCCAAGCTAAGGCTAACGACTTATCCCCTAGATGGGCACCAATGACCGGGCCAAAGTAGGTCAAGTCAATTGGCATGTCGGGATATTGTTTCTGCAACTTGGCTTTCCAAGCTTGCGCTGCTTCAAGGTTATTCCCTTGCACAATGATTGCACGCAGCGGGTAATCCACCTTAGCCTGAGCTTCCGCAAACAGGTGCTCCACGCGCGCTAAGGCCTTTTTAGTTGAACGCACTTTTTCAAAGGCCACGATTTCGTGCTTTTCATCAAAAGTTAGTAACGGTTTGATTCGTAAGACGCTCCCGATAAATGCGGAGGCGTTGGACAACCGACCACCCCGGACCAAGTTTTGTAGATCATCCACGATAAAGTATTCGCCCATGGACGCCCGCAAATCATCCAGCCGTGCCAAAATTTCCTCGACACTATTGCCAGCCTTTGCCATTCGGGCAGCCTCTAAGGCTAAGTATCCCATTAAACGCACCGTAATTTGTGAATCATAGGGTACTAATTTAATGCGGTCGACCATATCCCGCATATTCATCAAACTATTATAAAAACCGGAAATGGTGCTAGCCAGATGAATACTGATCACAGCATCGTAACCTTCGTCTCCGAGCCGGTTATAAAATTCTATCATTTCCCCAACGGGTGGCTGGGACGTACTTGGAAATGACTTAAATGATTTCATATTGGCATAAAAATCCGCCGTCGTAATATCGACGCCTTCTTGATACACTTTCCCATCTATAATCACCGGGATCGGCACAACGTGAATATCGTTATCGGCGACCTCTTGCGGTGTCAAATAGCTGGTGCTGTCAGTAACAACAGCAATCTTCATGACATACACCTACTTCTCATCTTTAAAGTAATATTCATCATCATAGCATAAAATTAATTGAGACACTACCTTCCAAACTTTTTGGCCATTGGTTTAGGCTTCTAAGGTGCGGTCAACGGATTTATTTAATCGATTCAATAAGATTCGTAATAAGTTTTGTTCATCTTGGGGCCACTTATCAAAGACGGCGGCTTCATAGGCTTCATAGGCGGCGTTAATGGCTTCGACCGCAGTGGTTCCCGCTGGCGTGACCGAATAGATCAATTGCCGCCGGTCGCGACCAACAGCTTCCTTACTCAACCGTTCCTTTTTAACTAAGCTCGCGAGTTGGCGACTTAACGTCGACGTGTCTAATTGCATCACGGTCGCTAACTTTTCCTGCGTATTATAACCAACTTGCAGTTGTAATAAGAGTTGCCACTCTGCGACCGTCACGCCCTGTGCTTTCGTGATTTGTTTTAACATCGCGGTTTGCTGCTTCGCAGTTGCAGCTAGCGCGGCTAAACTTGATTTCATAATGAATGCCCTCCTAAAAAAACTAATTCCTATGTATTATACAATATCTATTAAACCAGTGCGACTGGTTTTCCGTAAAAATATTGTTAAACTAGTTTTTGCATATAGCATGGATTTTAAGTTGACCTTGCTAATTTCCGCCAGATAACGGGCAGGGAACTTGTTTTAACCCCGCCGAAAACGGTATACTATTAGGCGGTTGACTGCGATTAACGCAGTTATGAACGAAACTTTAGATGAAAGCGAGTGATCACATGTCTTTTGATGGATTATTTACCCACGCCATGGTCACCGAATTACGCCAAAACTTATTAAACGGTCGGATTGCTAAAATTAACCAGCCGTATCAAAACGAGTTGATTTTAACCGTTCGGGCTAACCGGAAAAACTGGCCACTGCTCCTATCCGCGGATCCAACGTACCCCCGGATTCAAGTGACTGAAATTCCGTACATTAACCCAGCGGTTCCAACGAACTTTGCCATGATGATGCGGAAGTATTTGCAGGGCGCCATCATCACCGATATTCAACAACCGGCTAATGACCGGGTCGTCCAACTGACGATTACAACTCGGAATGAATTAGGGGATGCCGAACAACTCTCCTTAATTATTGAAATTATGGCGCGTCACAGTAACGTCATTTTAATTGACCAAAAAACGAGTCGGATTCTCGACGTGGTTAAACATGTCGGCGCCGACCAAAACCGTTACCG
This sequence comes from Lactiplantibacillus paraxiangfangensis, assembly GCF_036246185.1. Taxonomy (NCBI): domain Bacteria; kingdom Bacillati; phylum Bacillota; class Bacilli; order Lactobacillales; family Lactobacillaceae; genus Lactiplantibacillus; species Lactiplantibacillus paraxiangfangensis. Next base: position 85,530 of record NZ_BTPW01000008.1, on the reverse strand, counting down.
GCTACTATTGCCGGGTGCGACGTATATCGAACCACCGAAACAGGATAAGCTCGATCCGTTTAAACCGAATACGGACTACTTAGACCTCGTCAAACAGTATCCGAACGAAGACGTTCTGGCTAAACAGTTACAACAGCACTACCAAGGCTTAGGCCGTGACAGTGCGCAACAATTGGCCGCTGACCTACACCAACCGGGTGATTTGGGCCAACACTACCAAGCCTTCTTGGACCAGTTTGATCATCCCCAAGCGACCTTGCTAACTTTACCAAATCGCAAAACGATGTTTGCCGCTGGGCGGTTTGACCACTTTGGCGACCAACACCGTGAATTTGATTCGTTGAGTCACCTACTCGACTTCTATTACGCTGACGCCGCGCAACGTGAACGGGTCCAACAACAAGCCGGCAACTTGATTCGGGTCGTTCGTAACGACTTGAAGAAGAACCGTAATAAGATGAAGAAGTTGCAACAAACTTTGGCCAACACCAAACAAGCTGACGAGTTGCGGCTCAAAGGTGAAATCTTGACGACTTATTTACACGAAGTCAAACGCGGGATGACTGAGATTTCCTTACCTGATTATTATCACGATAACCAGCCCTTAAAGATTCAGTTGTCCAATCAGCTTTCACCTTCGCGTAACGCGCAAAAATATTTCTCACGTTATCAGAAGCAAAAAAACGCGGTCATTTACGTGGGTGAACAGATTAAGTTGACCCAGGCGGAAATCGACTACTTGGATAACATCCAAACGCAGATCGAATTGGCTACCCCCGCAGACATTGCTGAAATCCGCGAAGAGTTGACCCAGCAAGGTTACCTCAAACAGCGCAAGACTAAGAAAAAACAACGCAGTTCCCGTAAACCAAGTCAGCCACAAGAATTTGTTGCTAGCGACGGCACTGAAATTTCAGTCGGTAAGAATAACCGTCAAAATGATCAGTTAACGTTAAAGACGGCGCACAAGACGGATTACTGGTTGCATACGCAGAAGATTCCAGGGTCACACGTCATCATCCACTCTGATGATCCTAGTGAACAAACCTTGAATGAGGCTGCTAACCTAGCCGCGTACTTCTCCAAGGCGCGCGATTCAGCGACCGTGCCCGTAGATTACGTGCAGGTTCGTCGGATTCGCAAACCCAACGGCGCTAAACCGGGCTTCGTGATCTACGAGGGCCAAAAGACCCTGTACGTCTCACCTAGTGCGGACTTAGTTGAACAATTAACCCCGAAAAAATAAAACGTGACTTTCAAAAGCGCCGGTTCAGCGACCACCATCCCTAATGAGGGTGTGATTGTTGAACCGGCTCTTTTTTATAACTAGCTGCTAAAAAAGACAAGCTCGTCAAAATGAGCTTGTCTTTTTTGATATTCAAACCTAAATGTCAATTAAATGACATTTCAACTTACTTTACGAATACTTGACGGTACTCCCCAGTTTCATTGGAATAAAACCGTAGTGCGTATACCGGTCAATAACCTGGGCATCCACCTTTTTTAGGCGTGGTGCAACATAGTTAAACAGCTCCTGATAGGCCACCGGCAACCCGGTAATCCGGTTTTTAATCGTCAACGACAAATCAGCCTGCAATAGTTCCTGGCGTAACCCAACCATGATCTTAACAGCATCGGCCCCATTAGTCAGCTCCTGGGAAGCCTGTGCTAATTTGATTCTAACATCATGATACTTAGGCGCCGTCACTTGTTCGTAAGCCCCAATAATCAAGTTGTTCAGTTCTGATTCTGCCATTTTATCACCCCGTTACACGACTCAACGTCACATTATAACGTTAGCCGTGTTAATTAAGTTTATTCTAACTATCTTAATTGTACACCCGAACTGAAATGACAGTTGAATCATTTTGACATATCCTCGCAGTCTAACGTTCCTTACTAAAAAAAGCCTTCCCAAGCAACTAGGTCCGTTGTCTGAGAAGGCTCAGTTCAATTATTCAATACAAAGGCTATCTTAGCTGGCCCATCAGTTCCCATAACCGTCGACTCCACTTCGGACGATAAATCCAAACAGTTAAGACGACTAAGCCTAAAATCCATCCCAATACCAGACTAGGCCAACTGGTATTGCTCAGAATAAAGCCCCGAAAAATCCGACTTAAGATAACCCCTAGAGGAACACTCATAATCAGTAGCAAGATTAACCGCAAACTGCGATGAACGACTAACTGGGACCGCTGCTCCGCGGAATAACCTGAAACTAGCCACTGCGCAAGCCCCCAAGTGATTCCGATGATCAGGACTGCTAGAACACAGCCCAACCCCCAGTGCCGTGACAAATAATTAGCGGCAATCGCTGTCGTTGCGTTTTGCCAAACACTCTGTGGCATCCACCAATATAAATATAGGGAAAGCGTCAACGCCCCTGCCACAATCACATTATTAATGACCACGGTTGCCAAACTAGCAATTGCAAAGACACAAAGTGCAACCACGGCATCCCCCGTTAAATCTTGCAACCAAGCTTGCCACTTAAAATAAGTAAAGTAGGCGGCGGGAATCTGTGACCTCAAAATAGCGAGATTGACTAAACTCCCCATAACAACACCACCAACCACCGTAAGCCCATATTGTAACCACTGTTGACGATAAATTTCAGAGCGACGATACCCCAACGTTTGTAAAAACTCATTCAAGTAGCGGCGCCGTGCATACCAAATCATCACGGTTCCGGCCAAAATTCCAATCACAAAGTAATATTGATTAATCTGCGTGCCAAAGTTGCCACGAATCGTTTTGGTCTTTTTAGTGGGTTGCTGCCGATAAACTTGCAGTTGTCGTTCCTGATAATCTTTTAAAAAGGCCTGTTTTGACGAATAGCGCTTACCGACTGAGTCAACATAATCATGATGTTTACGACGATACTGCACCTGACTATCAATCAACCGGGGATCACTTTGCGTGTGCCAAGCTTGACTACCGTACAAGCTCTGAACCGCAGCACTACCCACTAGCCCAATCAAAATCAGTAACAATATTGACCAGTGCTGACGCCAAACTAACCGGCGTAACGGTTTATGCGCCATGTTGCACCCCCTTTGATCGCTGCTTCTGAATAGTTAAGCCCAATAATAGGACCACCAGTAAAATTGCCATCCCTAAAATCTCAAACCATGGCAATACCCCCGGTATAAACGGCTGTAAAAAGATATCGCCTAATATGGCCCCACCAGCAATCGTGACAACACCAATCAAGCCAACCTTTCTAAACAATGTTTCACCACCAAACGGTGTCAGTTCAGCACTCCAAGTCCGTTGTAACTGCCAAATTGCACCACAAGCTAGTATCGAGAGCCCTAACACCAAACTGCTTGCCACGTAATAATGCGCATAAAACCAAAAACCTACCGGAAGCACATTGTCACCGAAAAGCAGCATGGCGTAACCGGATTCACTGCCGACGCCCTCTAAAAACCGCCATGATAGCCCACTTAAAATGGTCGCTAACCAAAACCGATTATTCAACAAGCCAACGAACCAACCGAGCACTAGCATTCCAAAGCTAATCGCCACAATGGCAGCGTTGCTCCCAAAGAGGCCGGCCAGATTACGATAAGCTTGATACTTTTCTGGTATCACGGCAATAACCCATCCCCAGTAGATTAACTGTGCCACTGCAACCGTGAGGGTCAACGCCAAGGCCTGACCTAGCTGAACGAGAAACAATTGATTGCGCGTCGCGCCTAGCCCCAACATGAACTCAGCGTAGTGTGTCCGACGTCCCCAAAAGGCGAACACTAGCCCCGCAATCATCATAAATAGGTAATACCAATTATTTCCAGTTACACCGATTCGAGTTTCATAACCATGAACTTTAAACTGATTCTTACTAAAAAACTGGTACTGTTCAGTATTATATTCGGCTAAGCTGACCTGATGACCGTGAAGTTGATAGTTTTCGGGATGTTTACGGTAGTCGGAAGCTTGATAGGCTTTCATCTGGGACGTTTGTTGCAGGCCCTGTTGATGGCCCTGGGTCGTTTTAACTGCGGCACCCATGCCAATCACGATAAGCACCGCCATTAACCCGATGACCCACCGCCAACTTTGTGACCACCACAAGCGATGTACTTGTCTACAAGTCATTTACTCACCACCTAAAAGGTTCCGGGCATCCCCCAGCTTCACCCGGAAAACATCGGTAATTGTCAACGGACAGTCCGTCATCATAACTGGATCAGCAGCCTTTAATTCAGCATCCAGCTCATCCGTATAGTCATCAAAGTAAACTTCCAATACCCGACCGTAAACGTTGATCAGTTGACCATGATCTTTGATCACCGCTGGAACCGTTTTGGTTTTAAAAACCAGTTGCAGTTTTCGAGCGCGCTGTCTTAAAGCCTCTAAATCGTAATTAGCAACCAAGTGTTGATCCTTTAAGAACAAGGCTTGTTCACATAACCCGTCCAGTTCGTCCAAATTGTGTGATGAAATCAAAAAACTAATCTGTCGGTCAGCGGCGGCGCTTACGATTAGGGCGACAATCCGTTCACGCACGAGAATGTCTAAACCATCAAAAGGTTCATCCAAGATGACGTAGGGTGCATCACTCGCTAATGCTATCAAAATTTGACTTAACATTCGCTGGCCCTTGGATAATTGTCGGTAATGACTTTTCAAGGTTAACCGTTCAGTTTTCAAAAGTTGCTCAAACCGGGATATGTCAAAGTTTGCATAACCAATGGCGTACTGCGTTGCGATTTGACCAAGCGTCTGATTGCCAAAGAAATTATTTTGCGTATCAATATAAAAAAGCTTTTGACGTGCGGCCGGATGTTGACTAACATCTTGACCGTCAATCGTCATTGTCCCCGCATCAGAGCGATAATGATCCGCCATGGTGCGAAACAACGTCGTTTTCCCCGCGCCGTTTCGTCCAACCAGCCCAATAATCCGGGTTGCAGGCCATTCAAAACTAATTTCAGTCAAGATGGGCTGCTGATTAATCATTTTACTTAATCCACTAACTTTAATGCTCATCTGTTTTTCCTCCTTGATAAGCTTTCGCAACCCATTCTTGTACCTGTTGTTCCGTGATACCTAAAAATTGTGCTTCCGTTAAGATAGTCTCAAATTTAGTTTGAACTTCCGCTACCGCAATTGGGTTAAGCGTTGTTTTCGTCGGCGTATTCACAAAGGTCCCCCGTCCTTTAATGGTATAAACTGCGTGTTGACTCTCCAATAATTGATACGTTTTACTGACTGTGTTCGGGTTCAGGTGCATGGTTGTCGCCATCGACCGAATTGACGGTAATTTATCACCTGGTTGCAAAGTCCCCTGAACGATCTGCTGCTTAATCTGCATCAACAATTGTTCATAGTAAGGCGCTCCGGACGTCGCAAAAGCCATTTTGACACCTCATTTCAGTGTGTATTAAGTGTTCTATTTCAACTAGTACACTATCATTAATTTTAAAGAATTGCAACCAAAATTAAAAGATCAACTAGCAACCCAACTTCACTGGGCCACCGTTGATCCTTTTTTCGGTAATTTGAATTTATTGCGTTATAAATCATTTCAATAGACTGGATGTGTCAACACGTCCCAAGTTGCGTAAGTGGTATCGGTCGAATCGAATTGTTCACCATTCAATAAATACTGTTTTGCTTTTAAAACTAAGGGCGACACATTTGCCAAGGTAAGCTGTGCTAAGGGTAGCTGAACAGCCCCGTGTGAATCCTGACCGTCAAAGTCCGGAACAGTTGGCGCCAACGTCCCCGTTGTTTGGCTCACTCGATAAAAAATCGCAATATGTTGATTAAAATGCCACTGTTCAAAATCCCATGGGTAACGAAAACTCGTCGCGCCCAATTGACTCACTTGAACTGATTGTAGCCCGGTCTCTTCCCGAATTTCTCTGCCAATCGCTACCGTTAGCGGCTCACCGTCTTCTAAACTACCGCCTGGCAAATCGTAGCGATTCGTATAGGGACCACCAAATCTTTTCGTAACGACCAATCCTTGCTGCAAACTGCCGATGATCCCGTACACACCAAACGCACGATGATAGGACACTTCTACCATTTTTAACACCTCCACGAATTTGATTTAACCTTCAGATTTTGAAAATCAGCCTTCAAAATCATGTAACTTTAAAAGTTTCAAAAGCACATTTAGTCTTATTCCCGTATTCTAAGTTAGAGTACCGGCACATATTATAAGACCAAGATTTCTTTAATTAAACCGTATTGATTAATGATGCACAGCCTTTCTAATCGCTAAGCATATGTTTACACAATCTATAAACACTAGCATCGCCCATGCGTTTATCGAAATAGTAAACATCATTTAAATAATTCTGTTTACAAATATGATAAACAGAATTATACTATTATCTACTGGAGGTCATCTAATGGAACTCAACAACTTAACCTTAACCGACCTAAAACAGGGCTGGCACCCTACTCTGGACGGCTTACAATGCAATTACTGTCAGGCTCACTGGCCAACCGGAACACCGGAAAAAGAACTTGTTGATCATTTAACACTTGTTCACGGTGGCAACTTAGCCCAACTGATCCACGCAGATAGTCGTTACAACACACTCACTACTAAACAGCAGGACTTACTGACTGCATTTTCAACCGGTATTAAGGATCAAGATTTAGCTAAACAATTACAAGTCGCCGCCGCGACGATTCGCCACCAGAAATTTACCTTCCGTGAAAAGGCTAAACAGGCTCGACTCTACTTGGCCATTTACGACGCCGTTTTTGACCAAGCTGCTAGTCAGGAAAGTCCCCTAATTGACGTTCCCTCACAAACGGGGCCCGTTGACGACCGCTTTATGATTACCGAAGACGAAGCCGCGACGACCCTGCAACACTACTTTGACTTTGAACACCAACCCTTGAAACTTAAACGTTGGCCTAAAAAGCAGAAAGTCATCTTAACGGTTCTGACCCGGATCATTGATGAAATCCCAGCTAATCAACATTTTTCGGAACCTGCAATCAACCAATTACTTAAACCAATTTACTTTGACTTTGTCACCGTCCGCCGCTACCTTGTCGATTACGGTTTTTTAACACGAACCGCAGACGGGCATGAATACTGGCGTACAACTGGAAAGGACTAATCATGGAAACAGAACGCAAAAAACAATTACAAGAAGCCTATAAAATGGCACCGACCTTTTACGGGGTGATTCAGATTGAAAACAACCTTACACACAAACGTTTTATCGACGTTGTCCCTAACCTGCATAACCGTTGGCAGTTTTACCAACTAAACCTGAACAAAAATTTTTACCGCAACACGCCACTACAGGCCGACTGGAACGAACAGGGCGCTGATAATTTTACTTACAGCATCCTTTGGAAAGCCGACACTGCCGACGTTACCAATATGCGTGCTACGTTAAAGGACCTTAAAGACAAGTGGCTACACAAATTACACCCCTTTGACGACGATGGCTATAACCAGCGTCCCAAGGATTGGAAGGAAAACTGAACATGAATAACCATTACACGGTGATTGACCAACAAAATTGGCCCCGCCAACAATACTTTTATTATTTTACCAAGATGAATCCGACCGGCTTTTCACTGACCGTCGATTTGGATGTCACCGCTACTTTAGCCTGGACCCGCACTAATCACGTCAAATTCAACGCGGTTTACCTATACTTGGTCAGCCGGCTACTGACTAAACATCCTGAAATGCGTATCGGTTATATCGACGAACAACTCGTGACATATGATGTTTTACACCCATCGTATACGGTCATCCACGCTGACCACTCAATTTCTAATTTGTGGACCGCTTATGATGAAGACTTTACGGTCTTTTATCAGCACTATCTAGCCGACCTTAATAAATACGGCCAACAACCGGGGCCCATGCCCAAAGCACCCCAATCAGCTAATCTGGTTAACATTGGAAGCTTACCGTGGGTTAACTTTTCAAGTTATACGCCATTGCCATTTAAGCCCTTAACCACCTTTTTCCCCATTTTTCAGGCGGGACAATTCAAAAGTGAACATGAACACACCACCATGCCACTGAGCTTGACGATCAATCACGCTACCGCGGATGGCTACCACGTCAGTACCTTTTTTAACGAACTGCAAACGCTACTGAACACCCCACAAACTTATTTAAACTAAAAAATGCGTTGAATCTTTTTTGATTCAACGCATTTTTTAGTTTAGCTAAGCTGATCATCCGGTGCCTTAATCTGAATTAGAATTGCTTTACGGATGGTATTAACCGCTTCCGCCACACCATCTAAGCTACTTTCTCCGTGATCAATAACCCATTCAATCAGGGTCATTTGAACGTTGCTTCCCATGCTGGCAATCAGTTCCATGGGTACCGGCTGTGCCACGGGTTGACTCTTGATAAAGGTCTCCCATTGCCGATAAAGTAACTGGTAAAAGTTCGCCTTGAGATCTGCATCTGGCTCGTGCACGGTAAACAGAATTTGAAGTGTCTGTCGATTTTCCGCCATATCCGCTAGTAAGCTGTGCAGCAAGTCATCAATTTGACCCGCAATGATTTGCTGAAAACGCACACTGACGCGCTGCGCAAACATTGCAGTGTAGTGTGCGACCATCTGCTCCAACAAATCATACTTATCTAGGTAATGTGCGTAAAAAGTCGAACGACTCGTCAACGACGCCTGACAAATATCCGCGACGGTTAGCTGCCGAAACCCCTTCGTTGTTAACAGTGATAAAAACGCATTTTGCAGATCGCGTTCAGTTTTGATTTTGCGAACATCCTTTGCCATCCCACTAGACTCCCTCGTTAATATAATTCCATCTTACCACGCAATTTTCAAAAAAACGTTGGTTTTCGAACACTCAACTACTCAAATGTCCGAAAACGTACACCCACCAACATTTTGACGGTGTTCAATTAGTTCTAAAAGCCTTATTCTATAACCGTTGAAAGGAAAACATTAACCTTTCAAAATATAAGTTGATTAGAGGTAATCAAAAAATATTCTGGTACTAATCGATTATTAAATGTGTCTAAATCGCTGGTAAATCAGCATTTTAAAATTTTGAATACCTTTATGTTCCACTCCGTACTTTATAACTGTGGGACATTTTGTGGGAACTTTTAAAAAATTAAGCGGGTAACGTTATTCAAATTTCATAATCTTTCCGCATCGGTCCCATGCCAGGTTCACTTGCTGGTTTGGGACTTTTGTAACCAAAAAAAATCCCCACACCGGTCGCAATGACTAGTACGGGGATTAACCTTATTTCACATATTCGAGTGTATTTCCTACTGGACCAGTAGCCATGTAGCCATACCCGGTTGATCGTGGTTGTCGAACCCACCGATAGCCACCTTTAATGATAGCTCGGTCCGTTTTAACGGTTTGACCAGCAGACAGTACGCCAATCACGCCGGCCGATGTAGATGCGCCTGTACGTAGCTTAACCGCCGTTTTGAGTGTATACGTTTTATGTTCCTTGACCCAACTAGGCGCGGTAATTTTCGGCTTTACTTTAGGCTTAATCACTGCTGCCGACTTGGGTGCCTTAACATACTTATCCCAATCCGCCTTACTGCCGTAAAACACATCAAAGTCAAGATTTCCGGACCAACCACCTAAACGGCCTGAGCTAGTGTACTGAAAAATAGTGGCAGATTTCCAGTGTCTCAGGGATCCGTACAGATTGCGTGGCTTATAGTCATTGACCGCGTTGTAATTATTATACTGAGCCACCCACAGGCCATAGCCGGATTTGACAACTGATTTCCAATCTAGCCGGTTCTCATCAGCAAGCCCCATGTAAATCACAGGACGAACGCCAGTCTTAGCGTAAACATAATCTAACCACGTTTCGGCCCAACCAACACCTTGAGCAATGGCAGGGCCTTCAAAATCAAGCACAAGCATGGCCTTACCAACGTAGCTGCTAACTTTCTTCAAGAAATAGTCAGCCTGCTTCTTAGCATCGCCGACACTGGCAAAATGGTAAATGCCTAGCTTCTTGCCCGCTGCTAACGTTTGCTTAACATGACCACTAAAAACAGGATTCATGTAATTCGTACCCTCAGTCGCTTTGACGATAACGAAGTCACCCGTAACATCCCCCGCGTTCATTCCGGCCTGGTAACTCGCGATATCGATACCATTCAAACTCATTACTTCACACCTCCATTCATACTAAACGTGTTCAGAATTGACTTAACGAGTTCATTACCGCCAACACTAACCGCACCCGCAACTAAGCCGTCAACCATTCCAACGACCCATGAAGTATCAGCCATCGCTAAGGCAATAAAAATACCAATTACCGCACCGATTAATTCGGCCGCAATTGGCAAGTACTGATTATTAAATTTGGTTCCCTTTAGTGCCCAGATAATTAGAAATACCACAACACCAATGGCCGCAATTGTACCGCCATTTACTAATTGAATAAAGCTTGTCATTTTATTCCATCCCGCTTCCTATAGTAATCAATAATTTCTTGCTTCTCTGCATTCTCTTTTTTAAGTGCCCTGTTCTCCTTTTTCAACTCAGAAATCGAACCGCCGTTAGTGGCCGCGCTATCCTCTTTGCGTGCTGGAAAGATTTGTGGAATCAACGCAACAACGATCGCCGTAGCAGAACTGATCAGGGCCACGATAACGACATCGCTCACGGCTTTCAACCCCCAACAATCTGTTCATGTACCATTGTAACTAGAATGGCTAACGCGTACATACTCTCAAAACTAACGTATCGGGCAGTCGCAAAATCATGCGCCGCAAAGGCTATCATGAAGAACGCCCAGACAAATGTTAGTGTCCCAGCCATCAAGGCTTTGTAGTATGGTAGTTGAATGTCCCATAGCGAGTAAACAAGCCCCAACGTTCCTACACACGCCAAAATAAAAATTGCGGGTGGATCATCCAGCACATCCAATAACGTCGGTTTAGGGGGTTCAAAAATGAACGTATTCTGCTTGATGATAAAGTAGAACCCTAACGCGTACGTCTCCATCGATTTCCAAAACCAGAAACGATTCTTTGTAAAATTCTCATACATGGTTGCACCTCCACATTACTCTGTTTTGGTAGCATCACTCACCGTTTCACTATCTAATTGGTCTTCAACGTCATAGACCTTCGTCGTAAAGTCGGCCAAATCTTGCCGAACTTCTTTTTTATTAGAATCATACAAATCCTGATTGATGACGCTACTATTAATATTGCTTGAGCCACTAGTGCTATTAACGCTAGCACTGAAGTTTGAGACTTGGGTACCATTAATAAAAGATTGACCTGATAATGTGATTGATTTACTCGTTTTTAACATAATTACTTCCCTGCCTTTTCATCAAACTTGACTTCGAGTGCATCGCATAACGCTGCATAGATTGTGGCTTCATCTCCTGACAATTCAAGCTTACAATCCTTTAAAATATCTTGAACATCACGCTTGTGATCCGTATAAGTAGACTTATTGACTTCGGCTTGTTCCCCCATTAGTTTTCGGTATGCGTCGTTATATTCTGAAATGTTATCTGGTTTAAGCTTGTAATTGCCATTTTCAACAACGAATTCACCGTCATCGTCTTTGATGGCATATTCGTTCAATAAATCCTTTTGAGCATCAATCAGACCTTTAACTGCATCCTTTAGTGCCCGGATAAAACGTGTCCGCGCCATTGATTGGTAACCTGCTAGCGGCATACGCTGCATCAATGATACGGCACCGTTTAAGTATTGATTTTCTAAAGTGAATTTCATTATGAAGCCTCCAGTTTTTGTTTTAATTTATCGATTTCTTCTTGCTGCTGTTTGATAAGCGGTAGTAAAGCTACTGCGATACGATCGTACTGAATCCCTTCCAGTCCGCCCTGCTGGTTTCTAACAACTAAATGTTCCAATCCGGCCGCTGCTAAATCCTCGGCAATCATCCCATAATTAAGTTTTGGAACTGGTTGGCTAGGGTCATCGTTGTAACGAGCAATACTTGCTTTATCCATCCATGTAGCTGTTGGAACTTCCAGCAACTTTTCACCATAGTCAGTTGAGTAATTACGACTGATATTAACCTTGTATTTCGATGCTGAGGTTGAGCGAACAAGCGCTCCATCATCAGCCACGACCAAGTTTGGAGATGAACTAGTTGTTCGAACACTGGCTGATTTTATGTGGACGTAATCTGCATTCATATAAATCCGACTGCCAAATCCATGGATACCATCGTTACTACCAATAAAGATATAAGAAGAGTCATTCACACCATATTTATCCCACGTAGTGACTTGACCACCAGAGATAAAAACGCCTCTCTCTGCCCCACCAATTTTAGTAGGTTGCCATCCGCCTAGTCCTTGCCCGGTCGATATTCCGCTGAATTTTTCCATCCCTAATGGTGAAGAAAAAATACTGCCATCGTTAGCTGAATTCGCTAAAACTGCATAATCACGACCAACAAATGATGCACCAGCAAACGACGCACCAGAAACACTATTGCTTATTCTTAAATATGGACTTGATTCAGTATCAAATAATTTAGGCTCAACGAATTGCATCTCTCCGTTTTTCATCATTATTCTGGTATCTCCGTTGGCTACTGACATATAGCCAGCGTCCACATTAATATCGATATTGTTACTAAGCGAATGAATCCGACCTTTTTGGAAACTAACTTCACCGGTATTCAAGTTAATTTGCAAGTTACTCCCCGTCAGCGTACCTGTCGTAATGTGCGAGGCATTCAAATTAGTAACATTTACGTTTTGACCGTTCAGCGTACCAGTCGTAATCTTGTCGGCACTAAGCGAAGTAATGGCGGCGGCCGGGATAAACGCCTGTCCGCTAAAGACAACTGATGACGCATCCATAAAGATTTTATTTGACTGAATAAGTGTATGACCAGCGTCCACATTTATCTGACTCATTAAGCTACCCTTTGTGACACGCAAATTAATGGCATCCTGCATTTGAGTAATTTGTGATGAGCTAACATTATCTTGTTGGTACAGCCCAACTGTAGCCGATTGAACTAGCATCGGTTGCACCCATGCACTATGAGAAGTTCCTTGCGACCCAAACTGCATACAAACTGTTTTTGCGCTGGAAGGTGGTATAACACCTTCGATTTTGTAGAGCTGTAACTTCCCACCACCGAGAACGGCGTTTTGCTCTTTATATCCTACGCGGGTGCCGTTAGCGTCGAAAAATGAAATGTTGAAAAATCCTTTTACAGCATGATTGATATTCATACTAATTGAGGCGGAATAGGGAATTGATAAATCATCGCCAACAGGAACCCGTTTGGAACTCATAATTTTATATAGCGAGTTAGAACTATCTGTAAAATTAATTGCGACCCCGAAAGAACCGTTAATCGAAGCCCAAGCCTGATTGGTGTTATAAAAGGTGTCGTGTGACCATCCTTCCATACTGTTCTCAAATTCGCTGTTGTAAATAAGATTTTTTTGCCCCAATCCACCAATTAGGCTTGTATATTGATTTGCCAATAAAGATTGCTTTGCTACCACTCCATTAACTGGGTCTGAAACAGTAACCTCCACACCTTTCACGGTCTGTTCAATACTTGATAATGCTGTAGTTGTGGCATTATCTGATGGATTAATGCAGAAATCCGTTGCTACACTACCCACTTCTAATTTAGGGCAGGCATAAACAATCCCTCCCGGTCCGCCAATTCCAAATTGAATGGCAATCTTGTGATTTAAAGCATACTTTTCAGCATCGACTTTCAAAATTAATCGAGTCCAGCCACTTGTTTTATCTATCACCTGTGACACCCAATTAACGGAAATACCGTCATTGCCATCCCATATACGTAGAAGTGCAGTTACCGAATTTTCACCAGCAGGTTTAGCATAAACACTGAACACATATTCTCTATTGACGTAATCAAAATACTGTTTGAAGTCCCGATTGCCATTACTATTATTTAAAATCTGGAACCCATAATCGGCCAGCATTCCTTCAATGGGCACAAATGATCCAACACCATCCCCACCAGACGTTATAGCCCAGTTCGTTGCATTAGGTTGATAGATGGGGTTCATCATGTTCTTGTTATTCGGATTTGTGTTGTGTAAAAGATTCGTCCCCACTGCGCTACTATTCACTTGTGATTGTACGCTTGATACTGTTGAAGTAATCGAGCTAGCAGTGGTGCTAATTTGTCCTTGCGTCCATGATTGCGTGGCATAACCGTTTAATTGTGATGTTAGCTCTGAATGACTGACAGTTTGAGCTACTTGGTCATTCATAACTTTCAATGAACCCTCTGCAGTAGTTACCCGACCAGCGACTGCGTCAACGTCGGTTTGATTCGCTTTAAGTAACAGTGACTTAGCCGTTTTATCGATATCTGCCGTGTTCGTCGTTACCTTATCTACTAGACCATTTGCATCATTCAAAGCTTGTAGGGCGTTTGTCATCGCTGTTCCGGCATCCGCATGGGCTTTTAAAGCAGTGTCCTTAGCAAAACCGGCAGTATCGGCAATTGTATTGGCAGTCGCTACAGCATTATTAGCAGCTACTACTGCTTCCGCTGATTCCTGAGAAGCAGCATCGACCTTGGCTCGCACCTCTTCGCCGGTTGAATCGGACACGGTTAACATCCACTTTCCAGTGCCGTCACTTTGCCGCTCGTATGTCCACAGCTCAACTTTATTACCATTTTGCTTGTACCAGATATCGTTAAACTTGGCCGTATACGGCGGTTCAGTAGTATCCGTGCCATAAATATAATTACCTGAAGCGCCTTGACGCCCGCCCAAGTCCGCAATCGTCTGTGATAACTGACCTCGCCAGGCATAATTGCTACTAGAGGTTGAAGTCTGGTCTGCTTTAGAAACTGCCGACAAGCTACCATCAAACGTCAGCGTATAGCCATTGTTGGGTACATTAAACTTGTTGCCTTTCGTATCCTGTAGCGTCAACCAGTCACCAGCTTCAATGGCTGGATTGCCAAACCAGTTCAAACTAAACGGATAAAAATTTACACTTTTAATTTGTGACCAAATCACTTGTAAGCGGTCCGCTGTCATTAAATTATTAGTCAGTTTAATTTGTGAGCCGGATGTTGATCCCGCCTGCAGCGTACTAGTAATCTCGCTACTTTGTCCCGTTGAGTCGTTTGTACTCGTCGTAACCTCACATTGAATCCCGCCAATCGTGTAAGGTGCTTCATTTTTGGTTAATCCGCCTTGTTCGTACTGGCTCGGGTCTAGCGTGTAGTCCGGCTCCGCAATCGTTCGAATTGTCAGCTTGCCTTCCCGGTCAAACGTCACAAAGCCAGCATAGAATTGCGCAATCATCCCGATTGCATTTCGATAAGTCTGGCCGGTAATCGCACTCGGTAAATCAGCCTGGACCGGTAATCGGCTAATATCCTCCGTGTTCAACGGCACCCCTGATAAATTAGCGATTTCTGCAATCACATTTACCATTTTGGCTGGATAAGCTAGCTTAGATACATAGTTGCCTTCCAATAAGCACATTTGGTCATAAGCCTTGATGGTCGTCTCATCATTGTTCCGGTCCATTTGAATATCGTCAGATACAATAAAGACACCCAGTGAGCTATATTCATAACCACTCGATGTCTTAACACCAATCTTTGCTACTGTTGCCATCCCGGGCTTTAATCCTTCAACTAAATGCGAGAACTTAATCGCAATACTGTTTTCATAGTTTGAACCAATTCCAAACGTATCCCCAGTGTATCCACCAGCATCGTATGAAATGGAAACTATATCAGTTGTTTTGTAATCAATTTTATTGATTGTGACAACGGCATCTAAAATACGTTCCGTCGTTTTCCATGCGGCTAGGGCTAAATCAGATTGCTTAATCATTCAATTTACCCCCTTACTGTTCAATAAAATCCATCGAGACGTTTTGCCAAACATAATCCGATGTTGCCGGATTAAGTGTGTAAACTGGCGCAGTCCGATCACCTACATAAAACGTTTTAGTCACCACAGCGCCCTCTTGCGGGTCTAAATACGAGCAAGAAAAAAACTGTCCGGAGACAGCCTTTAAAATTGCACTATTCTCAGCCAGTGTTAGTGGCCCCCATTTAACAGTCAGTTTGCGCTTAATGGCTACTCGATCTCGATGGAGTAATCCATTCGCGTCACGAGACGCTTTAGCATCAATATCTTGAATAATAACTTCAAGGGACTGCGGTGATTTAACCGCTGTCCCACCAATTTTTAGTGAATACGTCAATCGTAATCATCTCCTATAATCTCAACATGTTCTTTCCATTCTTTTGGTTAACGGCGTTGATGCCTTTTACTGCAGCTTCACCAAACTTCTCATTGCCAACTTGTAATGTCAAATGAACGTCAATCGGTTGCGTACCCGTTGATTGCCCACCAACATTAGCCATTTGCAAACCTTGAAGCAACGCATTAACAATAGTCGGGCCAAGCTCATTAATTCCACCACTGCTAACGTTTTGAGTGCTCGTTGTGGATGGCATGCTGCCTAAGCTACTCAAATTAGTTTGTTGGGTCAATGCAGCTGGCATTTGAAGACCATCACCAAATGTTTTACCCATAAAGCTAAGTGCTTGGCGGATTAATTGCATAGAACGTGGCACATCGGTCAACGGCAGTACCATTTCAGGCTTATTGCCTTCAAATAACGGGTACAATCCTTCTTCAGTACCAAGTCCACCCGTTTCATACCCGTGTCCATGTCCAAGAAATCCTAATGCAGATCCGTAACGATTCTTTGCGTAGTGTAATCCAGCTAAAATACTGTCATATCCATTGAAAATATTTTTATGACCACTAAATGCGTTTCCAAGGAATGTCGACCGCTTCGTTTGCATCAAGCCTAATGCTGGTCCGGAACCATCACCGTCAGGGTCAGCACCCGGTTGACGTGCCATCGGATTACCGCCGCTTTCAGTTTGAATTTGACTAAGAACTTTAGCAATCATCGCTGGGCTAGTACTCAATCCGTTGGCAGCTAACCCTTTACGAACATAGTCACGCCAACGGTTTACCGAACTTCCGCCCGGGTTATTCAAGTTACCACCGGCTTCAGTGCTGTATTTTTTGAGAATGCCACTGATGAAGCTCTTAGCATTATCAACACTGAAATCAACCATGCTTTTAGCAATATCTAACGGGTAACCACTTAGTCCCGTGAATTTGACAAACTTTTGCATAGCAGCCTTTAAGATACGATCAGGATGCTTGAAATCATCAAATAATGATTCGATTGCATCGCCTGCACTATCAACAAACCCGCCGACAGCACTCCCAATACCATCAAACAAATTACCGAAATTAAAGTTGCCAAAATTGAAATTACCGAAGTCACCCAAATCACCTAGCCCACTAAAATCAAAACTGATGTCAGGCATATCAAATTTTAGGTTGGACAAACCAGATAGGTCAAAATCGAAATCACCAATACCATCGGCATAATGTGGAACCATCCGCTTAGCCACTTGAGTAGCGTTCATAATCTGCGTGTTCTGTGGCAGACTAACCATCAAGTCACGCACCTTTGGAAAGAGCCCAGTCTTACCATTAGACAGCTTATACGCTTCCTGGTAAATGGATCCCGGCTGGTCATTAACTAGTGCGGGACCGCCCTTATGACGACCACCCTTAGCAAACTTAGGCACACTCCAATGATGCATCGCGTTGGCTTTACCAGAAGCACCAACATGGCTAAGGATCCACTTGATACCATCAATAACGCCGTTCACTGCTTTACCAATAGTTGAAACAATTCCATTAGCAATAGCGGCTGAGCCCGCTTTAACGTCACGCCAACCAGAAGATAGCCCTTTACCAATCTTTCCACCTAAGCCACCAGCCCAGTCAGAAAGCTTTTTGGAAGTACCAGACCGAAAATCAGAAACCCAGTTGCCTAGTTTAGAACCTGCACTTTTTGCTAAGCTTTTCGCACCGTTAATTCCTGAGTTTGCTTTACTACCTAACGAGCTAGCCCATGATGACAATGTTTTACTAGACTTACTTCTAAAATCATTGACCCAGCTACCAATGGAAGTACCGGCCTTTTGCGCCGCGTGTTTTCCATCACTAACCTTGTTTTTGATATTTCCACCAATACCAGAGGCCCACGACTTGATGCCTTTTATAGCACCGTTAGTTTTGTCAGTAAATTCGGAAGTCCACGATCCGATGTTCTTACCAGCTTTTTTGGCTAAGTCCTTACCGTCACTAACTTTCTGATGAATGTTTTTGCCAATTCCAGAGGCCCATTTGTTTATCGTCTTTTTAGTTCCAGAGATAAAGTCAGATGTCCATGTACCAATATTTTCACCGGCCTTTTGGAACGTCTTCTTAGCGTCTGAAATATGTCCACTGACCTTTTTACCTACACCTTTGGCCCAATCAGCGGCTTTGCCAGGTAACTTAGCCGCCCATTTAAGAATATTCCTACCCGTCTTTGTATCCTTTAAGAACCATGCAGCAACTGTTCCGATAGGATTAACAATGAAGTCAATGACCTTAGTCCAATTCTTTTGAATCCAAGTAAGAGAGTCACCAAACCATTTGGTGATACTCTTCCAAACTGCATTACAGAAATCACGAAACTTCTTATTGTGTTTATACAGTGCGACGAATCCCGCAACTAATCCGGCAATTGCTAGTACTACTAGGGCAACGGGATTAGCATCCATTACTGCATTAAAAATAGCTTGACCTGCTGCAGCAAGCTTAGACCAGATGGACCAGTCTTTAATCGCTTTAACACCCTCAATTAATTTCACCCAACTGAGTTTAGCGAGAGCCTTTGCATACCCGATAAAGTCAACGAACTTAGTCCAACTCAATTTGGCTAAATCCTTTAGCACTGATCCAGCCTTCATGAATCCCGACCATCCAAGTTTAGCTAAGCTTTTTGCACCATCAACATAGGTCATAAATCCAGACCAAGTTGCCTTAGCCAAATCTTTTAACAATGCGCCGGTCTTAGTGAAACTAGACCACGTAAGTGATGCTAATCCTTTAGCATCACTTACGAAGTTATGCCAGTTATCCACCACTAAAGTCTTAGATACTTGCCAAATACTTTTAACATTTTTTACACCTTCCTTTAAATCAGAAAGGCCTGTAATTTTGCCAAAAAATTCAGATAGTAGATGTTTATTAGCAGATAGCGCGGTTGCTTTATCAACTAAAGTTCCGATAAATCCAGTTGCCTTATTAAAGACACTAGTTGAAACCTTAATCATAAACATCGTTAATAAGACTTTAGCCATTGCTTCAACAGCTTTATGATGTTTATCGACCCAACTAGATACACCATCTAGCGCACTAGCAAGTTTCTTTAGCGTACCGACAATTATTCCACCAGTCCACTTTGCTAATGGCTTTAGGAAAGAATCCCACAACCATTTGAACGCTGGTGTAGCAGCAGAAACAATACTGTGTACTAATTTAAGTGCCGCCGCAAACGCATCAAAGAATGCGGGAATTAAATTTGTGATCGTATACTTAGCCAACGGTAATAGGATGTTCTGGTAGCCCCAATCAAGGCCATCCCAAACGTCCTTAACAACGGGCCGAATAGCTTTGAGTAATCTATCGATTGACTGTAACAAAGGCGTGAAATCTAGCTTAGAAGCCCATTTGACAGTTGCACCCGCCATATCATTTAAGGCACCAAGCATGTCGTTAACCATACCAAGCAACGTCTTAAAGATAGATGAGCCAACATTCCCATGTTTCCAAGCTTTATCGAATTGACCACCGAGAGCACTAATTGTATTAAAAATATTCGTAAATATCTTATACAAATCCGAAGCAATCTTTTCACCAGCACCACTATTCCAAGCATTACGAAACGCCACTGCAATATTATCAAGTACCTTGATAACAGCATTTAGTGCATTCAGAATCGACTGGATCAGTTTAGTGCCAGTATTACCATGCTTCCAAGCAATATCAAATGCTTTAGCAATATCGCCGATGATTCGTACAATATTCGTGGCTAAGGTAATCAGATTAGCAAAAATCCGTTCACCTAAGTTACCGCCATTCCAAGCATCTCGAAATGAGGTAGCAATATCATGAATCAGCTTAAGGACGTCATTTAACGAGTTAAAGATAGCTTGAATTAAGCGGGTACCACGACCGCCGCCACCTTCCCACGCTTGTGAGAATGCTTTAGCAATATCACCAACGATATTCAACATATCAGCCAATAGTTGCAGAATTGCTTCTACGGTCTTTTGACCAGTACCATTGTCCCAGACATGCATGAACGACCGACCCACGTCACCAAGCGCACGTTCAACCTCTTTCCACGCATACTTAGCAGCATCAGTTACGGTCTTGCCATTAGTGTCCCATGCGGCTTTCATCGGATCGAATAGCTCGCCTAAGATTTTTTGTAACTTTTTAGCAGCAGCGGCTGCACTGTTAAACGATTGCCCTAACGGTGCTCCAAAATCTAGTCCACCCGCATCAGTCCCAGCACCGTCAGATGTTTGTAGCGGTGTCGATTCTGGTGTTGTCTGAGTTGGTGTTGATTCCGGTGAATCCTGTTTGGCTTGTGGTGTAAAGGTCTGTTTGGCCTTCTTATCATAAGTAGAATCATCATCATTACTTTTATCCAGAACATTTAACTCATCAAATCCCATTAGGGACTGCATTAGCTCTTTGTTTTTTTTCTTGGTTGCCTCCATCGCAGCTTGTGACTTTTTATTAGCGGCTGTAATAGCAGCGTTAGCAGACCGAACCTTGGCAGCTCCTTCTCGGTTTGACTCCGCAATTTGCCGGTTAGCTTCACGAACGGACACCGCTTGTGCCTGGTTCTGCTTTCTAATTTCGGCATTAGCTTCACGGACAGAACGAGCCTGTGCCTGATTCTGCTTCGTGATTTCGGCATTGGCCTTCTTGACGGAGGCGGAAGCCTTGCTAGAAGCTGCTGCAGTATCATTGAGTGCCTTAGACTGTTCGTACAATCCCTGAGCACCCTGACGTGCTTTGGAGTAGCTCATACCCGTTAGTGCCGAACTGAATTGTGCCAACCACGATGTAGCCTTTGAGAGTGCCGACATCAACGAGTTGACCGCTGGCAATACAAAATTATATATCGGGTAAAATGCCGTCATTAGATTAACTTTGATTTGGTTTAAGCTGCTAGCAAATTGAGCATTCGTTTTAAAAGCAGTCATCATCCCAGTGGCCAGTTGTGTCAGTCCCTGGTATAGCAAACCGAACACAATTAATTGGGAAGGTAAGTACTTCAATTGTTGAACAATCCCGCCCATTGAAGAACTGGCTCGCTTAGCACTAGATGACGCCTTATTCATGGAAGAACTGCTACTACTACCAAAGTTTCGAATCCGGCTAGTGGCATTTGAAATACCACTAGCCATCCGTTTAAACCAGTTAGTTGGCCCTTTGCCGCTACCTGACGCTTTGTTCGTAGCGCCATTTGCAGCATTACCGAACCGATTCATCTGATTAGCTGAGCGACTGGCAGCAGTACTAGATTCACCCAATTCAGTATCAAGTTTACCGATAACGGATTTAAGTGCATCCCCACGATCAGAAACATATGCATAAGACTTATTTAACTGGTCGTTGGAGTTGATCAGTTTATTCATCTTGTCGCGAGTACTCATAATACTTTTATCTAGGGAGTTGCTCTGTTTGGTCAGCTTGTCACTAGCACCCATCGTTTTAATTGAATCTTGGACGTCTCGTTGTGCTGACGCTAAATTTTTCAACTGACGCCGATAGGTTTCAATCTTGGATTCGTTCTGGTCCATGGCTTTAGCAATCTGGCTCAATGATTCTGGTACTTCCTTAAACTCACTCCGCATTGATTGTGCTAAGTTTTTAGCTTGATTTTGATAACGTGTCATCTTCGCTTGAGCCGAAGCAATTTGATTATCGAACTTAACACCTTCTGAACCAGACTGCTGTGCAGTACTTAATGAGCTCTTACGATTCATCAAGTCGCGCATTTTAGCTTGTGCTGCCCGTGCTTGATTCATCTTAGAATTGATTTCCGCTACAATCGCTTCAAGGTCCTGTTTAATCTTGCCTTGACTACCATCAAACATTTTACTGGTAGCCTGTCCGACCTTACTTGAACCAGTAGAAGCAACGGACTTCATTTTGTTAAATGAACCACTCATTTTCTCAGTGATTTGACTTAGCTGCTCTTGAATCTTAGCTAATCCTTTAGACAAGTCCATCGATTCAGCAGTCTTATTAGCGCCTGACTTAGCAGCGTCGGCCGTTCGTCCCATGAACTTATCGACCATTGGTTGAATCTTCTCAAATTGTTTTTCCATTTGGTCAGTATTGACCTTGAATAACATCTCAAGTTCTTCTAGTTCCACGTTATCGCCTCCTTCCTATGTATTTTTTAGTTGCCGTAACGTTTTAATTTTCTGGGCTTGCTTCATCAATTCCATTTGGTCCTGTTGCCACTCAGTAGTTGGTTTGGCCTGCTTAGGTGCCGTGTCTTGGATAAACGGATAGGCTTCTTCAAGCTTTGGCATCTTAGCCGGGTCATTCAGTGCGAAGGCCATCATCTCGGATTGTTTGTGATCCATGACGGCACGCTCCCGCAGTGACTGAATTCGATTATGATTGTTGGCAATAATCTGAACCATTAGTTCCTCGAAGTCCAATTCCCAATAGGTTTCGGAATCAATGCCAGACTGAACTGCTAACGGGTAAATAGCACGGAGCAAGTCCGAAATAGTCTCATAATGCTCAGTATCGTCTACAGAGCTGAGTCCTGATCCGCTGGTTCGCTGTCCAGCGTCGTTTCCGATTCCGTATTCGTCTTTGAACCCGAAGCCGTCTTGCCGAAAAAACCTGATTCTTGGAATAAATCAGTTAACACGGCAAAGAGGTCCATTGGTGCATGTCCTTGTTCAAAGTACTTTTCAAATGCCTTAATGATGTCCTGTTCAGTTACACCATGAGTTTGATTGGCACCTTGTAAAACAATCAGCATTTCATTAATAGGTGGTAACTTCATTGAGCCATCACCACTCATAAATAGTGACATCATCGACTTACCTAAACGTTTTTCAATATTAATAATGTTTCGGCCCGTTAGTTTTAGTTCAAGTTGGGTACCGCCTAAATCGATTTTCTTAGTTGCTTGTTTTGCTGTCATAATCTGATTCCTCCATTATTTTTAAATCGTCTCATATCAGCTTTACAGCCTACTCGTCTCTTGCTCAATTGCTTAGTTAGTTGGATAAAATGTGACTGTCTTAAGCTCCGGTACTGGCACTACTGGGTGCAGGCGTAAAGTCTGGCCCTTCAGACGTGATAATTGAAATCGTGAAGTCCATAGCACCATTGACTGCAACGTTACCGACTTTGACTGTATAAGAACCGGTAAAAGTAGCAGTCATCCCGTCTGGGTACGTGACTTTGAACTTGTACTGTTTATTGTCACCATCGTGCGCAAGCGCAGTAGCAAAGTTAGCACCCTTATAAACAACACCGAACGCTAACGTTGACGTATTTTGAATACCAGGGACACTCTTCTTCTTAGTGTCTGATAAATCAGTCACATCAATATTTTCTGGATCGGCACCCATATCAGGAATTGTTTTGACACCGGCAATATCAGCGAATTCTGTACCATCCGTTGACATCGCCAGTGTGGTACCAGTTGCGGCAAGCCCCGCACTCGCGTCCGCCGTTGCACCGGCAAAACGTTGTAAATCAAATGCTAATAATGATTCCTTTGTTTTCAATCTAAAAACTTCCTTTCATTTTTGAAAAACTCTATGATTTTCGTTATCGACAAGCCCGGTAAGTGTAATCACTGCACGATTAACACCCGCTAAGTTTTGTTCACTCACAGTATTAGAAAAGCCCGCAGCGCTAAATAGCGTTGTGAGCTCATCGATAATACTTGTTAAACTACCTTGGTCCGTGAATAGATCAATTACAATCTTCCAATCCGTTCGCAATTCCTGCATATTAGCATCACGAAAATTAGCACTGTGGGTCGTCGAATAGACTGCGATTGGATACACCGTGAATTTATCTGGGTAGGTGGTTGCTACACATTTAATAGCCTTCACTGACGATAATGTTTTGAACGCAAACGCCTTAACGTTATACAATTCCATCTAAGCGCCCCCCAGCTTATCTTTCAACTCATCGTTGACCCGCTGCTTAACAATGGCATTGGCTTCGCCACTGACCTGTTTTAAGGCCGGTGTCATAAATTGGCGTGCTGGTTGCCCATTCGTCCGATAGAAAAACTTCCCATTAATTTCGATTTTTGGCATCCCATAGATGGCATTTAAATCAATGTCCACATCATCAGCTGGAATAAACCAAGGCGTTTGCCTGTATGACGGCTCAAAACCATCGGAAAGGTCTTTCGGCGACGCTTGTCCAACACGGCCAGTCCCAAGTTCACGAAACAAAGCAACTGGGTCATCGGACCATATCCGGCCAACTAGCTTACCTTCTTTATCAACAACCTCATATTTAATACTCCGGGACAATTCGCCATTGCCGTGCTTTACACTCGACTGCAATTCTTGAATAGCGTATCCCGCAGCCTTCTCGGCAACGTCAAAACTACTATCCCACAATGCGTCGTGTGTAATCTGAGGAAGCTTAGCTAACTTAGCTTTGAGACTGTCATAGCCCTTCCACTCAATATCAGCCATTAACTTCACTTCCCTTATTACGGCGCTCAATTGTAATATTCTTATGTGTGCTAAACGTTTGGATTGAATTAATTAGATAATCAGGATCAGCATCTTTGCTAACACTCACGCAAAGGCCCCAGCTTTCCTGTTTACCCTCATTAATCAAATCACCCTGGTATTTACACGATTTAATATACTTGAGATCCTTGCCCCATATTTGAGCATTCACGGCGCCACCAGCGCTCTGAACATTCATTCTAAGCTCAACTGGATCATCCCAATCACCAGTGATAAAGTTGCCTTCATCATCTTGGCCAGACTTGGGTGCCCGTAAATAAACTGTTTGCAAGTCAGTCAATCGCAGTCTCATGAGAATCGCCTCGTTTTGGCCACACGGTAGCGTGCGAGTGATGCTTGAATATTGGCAGGAATACCAGCTTCAAACGTTTGTGATACGCCGCCTTCCGTGCGAGAGCTTTCACCCTCATCGCCTTGCTGATTGTACATCACAATAGCTAGACGCTTGGCCTGAATTAAGATGGCATTAGTCAGCTTGGATTGAGTGTAGTCAAGACACATTTGTATAGCATCATTGAATAAATCAGCAACAATTTGGCCATCACTCGAGCTTGAATCAACGCTGAGTCGTGTCATTAATTTTTTTAACTGCCCCTCTTTATCGGGTGGGCTTGGAATTGACATCACCATCACTCCTATTCGTCGTCTTCGACCTCTTCTTCATCTTCGGCCGTTTTATCGTCTTTCTTTACCTTATCAAGGCAGACAAAAAGCTCACCGTTAAACACTTCTTGCGCAATGGTGAGCTCCTCGCCCTTTAAATATCGTTTATCGTTATAGCGAATCGGAAAATCTTTAACACGTACACGCATTTAAATCACCCCTAGGCTAATACTTGAGCTTGGAAAACTTCATCAGCAGCAGCGAATGCTGGTAGTGCAATAGCAGACGCCTTTTCAAACGTACCAATTGGATCATGCGATTCGGTATAAATCATGTCATAGACGTTACCGACGGAACTAACTTGAGCTGCTGATCCATTAAATTGAGCTAATTCTTCTGGAGTTGGCCCAAACACTTTGTTGCCCAATGGATCATCGTTCATAAGCACAATTCGGTTTTCTGGGAAGTAACGGCTAGACTTACCCTTGGGGTCTTTATACTTTTGATCGTAAGTCCGAATGATTGGTAAGCCTTGGGCCTGCATAAATGCATCAAAGTCAGCTTGCCCCAAGGCCCGTGTAGATGTACCAAACACGGCTTGTAGTACCTTAGCATTAGTCGTAATTTGACGGTAAGCTTTGCGACTAGTTAGTGCCCGGGTTGGCGTGATATCCATTGCATCGCACCAACGCGTAATATCGCCAAGAATGTCGGCATCGGTACCATCCCAAGTTTTCGTACCAGTTAAAGCTTCTTGGTGAGCTTCTGGAACGCCGTAATCCAGTTCGATATTAAGCTTACCTTGTTCATCAGCTAACATCGTTTTACCGGTGGCAAGCACTTCCATCGCCATCTTTTCAACTCGTGATAATACACCTTGATTTAAGACGTCAAAGTCATTAAATACATGCTTCTTTAAGTAAGCAGCTTCGGCTGGTGTTCGTGGATTGAGTAAGGCATACAAATCTTGTTCCTTAATCTGCATCTTTCGCTTGATTAAAGCTAATTCAATTGCTTGTCCAGCTGCTGAACGATTACCAATTTCTGCTTCGGCATCAAACGCTGCGACAGAGGCAATCACTGGAATCCGTGTTTCACGATTTAGAACATCGAAAGTCAGCGAATTGACTTTAGTAGATGGAAATAATTCGTCACCTAAAAAGGCCGGGTATTGCCGGTCTAACGAAAAATCAATTAAATCAGGTTGTGAGAATAATTCTGCAATAGTAGTCATTTACTTGTTCCTCCTTCTTAAGCTTCCGCGGTAGCTGCAGCAGCATCAACAAAAGTAATCTTTGCTAATGCTGTTGCTGCAGTCGCATCTGGCTTAACTGGTAATTTATCACCATATAAATATCCTTCAACAATCACACCAACCGGTTGCGCCCCGTTAGTGACATCAACTTCATCAATCGTAACTCCTTCGGCCTTAGCGTCATTTGTTGGATAGACAGTCCCAGCCGGGATAACTTTGTGCCCCCGTGGATCTGTCTTCACCGCATAACTGGTACTATCAACTTGGCGTGGAAATGATACAAATTTACTTGATGCCAAGAAATTAATTTGATTAACTGTTTCTTTTGCTTGTACATAAGCCATAATCTAATTCCTCCTATTTTGTGTCCCAAATACTGGACTTACCTGCTTGCTGATTCTTGTTTAATTGGTCGGCCACTGAGGCGCCTTCTGACTTCTTACTGCTACCAGTACCCGCTAGCGGTGTCGTACTTGAGTCAGCAATGCGTTTGTCAATCGCCTTTTGCAATGAATCGGTGAACACTTTGCTAACATTTTTGTATGCTTCATCCAGACCGTCATCATCCGCTAGTACGCTCTCACCGAATACGGAAACGAGTCCAACCGGCAAATTATCGGCGCCTAATTTTTCTGTAATCTTAGAACGATTTTCAACAATATTGCCATGACGTTTGGCGTCAGCAAGCTGCTTTGTAAGCTCATCTTTTTCATAATTAGCTTTCTCTAAGTCAGACATTTTACTGATATCTTTTTCCTTCTGTGCATCAGTCGCTTTTTTCTCATCATGCGTTTTTAATGCAGTAGCAATCAGCTTATCAGTGTAAGATTGAAGTTCCTTTTCGCTTGTGAACGATTTAAATGGCTTATTTTCATCACTATCAGATTGGTTTCCATCTTGATTGGTATCGCCATTTTGTGCCGTAGCAGCCGAATCATCGCCGGATTGGTCACCACCAGCTTGACCGCCGTCTCCATCGCCATCAGCAAACAGCTGTAAGTTCAGTTTTAGTAACTTTTTCATGTTATGAATCCTCCTGCCCACGCATTTCTGATAAATCAGGCCGCAAAAAAGCACCCCATGCATTGCCATACAACCCCACACATTGTGCTAATCATTCCCGCGGCATCTTTAAAAGACCCACGCATGCTATTAAGTTTGAGTAGTTTAGTGACATGCTGAGGTCAATTACTATCCAAATAAAATTGCAATCGTCCAACACACTGTGGCAGCAATACAAACTGCCGCAAATTGCTGATACTTTTGACGGTCACCCAATAAATCTCCATTAAAAAGACCCAACAGTGATAAAACTACCGTTAGGCCCATTACTATTTGAAATCCAAGCATCTAGGCAACCTCCGATTTCAATTATTATTTTAATGAATGTACAACTTTTTCAATATCCTTTAACTCAATATATATCGTATCCCAGTCACTGGGGTCACTTCCAATATCGGCCTCAAACTGATTTTCATCAAACACTTCCACAATAACAGCAGGTCGCCCATCTTTTAAAATCACTTCATCATATGGTTTAATCTTCATGTTTAACCTCCGTTATAAACGCCGTTGTCATTCGCATGGTATCATCATTCGATAATATCCACGCTGTTCGCATATTTAGCGGCTTATTATCATGATTGTATATAACAATATCTTGTTGATACCTTAATCCATAGCCGGCATCACCTTTATTAACCGCTGGATATTTAGCACTAGCTTTAATGATAATGGTTTGCAATTTTTGATAATTATGAATATCGATTCCAAGTTCCTTGGTAATCAATTGCCCCTTTGCCCATCCTTTAGCATTGGGATTGAATAAATACTTCGTAAACTTTTCATCTGGCAAAATTAAGTTGCCCTGATTTGGCAAAGCTAACTCCGGATGATTTTTGAGTCGATTTTGACGTAGATAATCAACATGTAAATTTCGCCAATCTCTTGTTTTATTATACTTCATCTCTTGAAACTTATCGAAGTCTGGCATGTGTTTTTTATCAATAAATTCAGCCATCGTGTCATATAGTTCTTTGTCCGGATGAAAGTGAGCAACATTGTAATTTAATGCTGTAATGTTGTCTTCACCGTATTTATCAACGAGAGCCTGCTCCCAGTCATGATAGGTAGCGTTCGGATCAAGCTTGATAGTTCCGCCACTGATTGGATCATTAGCAGTGCGCTTCAACTTGTACGGACTGTTCGGCAAATAGATGACTGCAATCGTCCGGCAATTTGGGTGAAATGGCGGGAAGGTTACTCCCATCACGGCCCGTTCAACGTTCATCACTTTGCCATCAATGTCCCGGCAAAAATTAGATGTTCGCATGTCTAATACGGCTACTAACTTGTATTGCTTAACGCCGCGTTGCTTCCAAATATCGAGGTTGGTCTTATTATGGAAGTAGTTGGCTTCGGTTCGAATTAAAGTCTTTGCTCGCGCCACACTGGCACCAAACTCATCAGCCAGTGCCCTTGCCATATCACGTTCACGCATGCCACTCATTTGTTGAGCTGTAAATAGCTCATTAACGCGTTCGGCAAGCTTGTCGGTGTTATGCCAAATCCGTTGTGAGAAGTTGCGGCCGTACCACGGCGTATCTAGCGCAGCCTTAACATATTTACCGGATAGCTCTTTAAATCCATTAACTGCTGGATCAGGTTGCACATTAACTGTGGTAATCTCTTTGCCAGTCTTTGGATCCGTAATAACATGCTTTCCCGGTTTACGCGTGCCCCTGGATTGCTTAGAAACCTCAACGTCTTTATTAAAATTATCCAGTAGGCCATCAGCATTAACTTGATTAAAGGCATCTTGAATAACTTTAGTGTACAGGTCCGCAGACTTATCTAGCTCAACACTAGCAGCCTGCTTAGCTGCAATGTAACTCTTAGCCTTTAACTCTTCAAGCCGTGTGATACGGCCCTTAGCGGCCATTGAAGACAAGTACTTGTTAACTTGCTTTTTGGACTCTTTATCACTGACATTGTCGGCCAATGCCCGAAGTGTAACTAACTCAGTTGGGCTGACAGTCGTGTTCAATATCTGTTTGGCTTCCACCTCAGTATAATCGCCATCCGTAAAATAGCGCCGGTAAATTTGATTGACCTCACCAGTCAGATAGTTCTGAGCACGGATGTAAGCCCGTGTAATTGTCGGAATAACATCATTAGCTGCATCGTGCGCATGCTGCTCGTTGTAAACTGCTCGGAGTTGCCAGTAATTAAGCTTATGCTTATTGTCATCAGCCATGGCCTCGCCTCCTGACTACAGCAAAATGTATAGCAGACAGAGCGTTAAAATTAAGAATGGCCAAGCTAATGGAATCAAGCCAAGCAATTTAAGCGTGACGACTGTAAATATGCCCATAGTTTTAAATGCTTTATTGAGCTCTAACTTATTCATGGACAATCACCCGCAAGTTGCTGGGATACTGCTCACTAATACTCTTTAAGCCATGGAACAGTGTCCGAGTCAGTAAGTCATTCGCTTTGCTGGGGAAAATCAAACCAACAAAAAGGCCACCATCATCGCTGACCGTGGCGTGTGATAATTCATTTGTAATTGTCTCGGTAAGTGCTGAAACAGCCGCACAGACGATATCATAGCCCTTGGAGGCTTGACCGGCGTGCCCGACTATCTGATAGCCCACTATCCGGCTTTTTCTTAACTGAAACGTTGCCTTGATCATCATCCGTCACTTCCTCATCGTTAGTTTGTGGCTCTCCGCCCATCATTTTTTGTTGGAGCTTCAAACTTTTTCCTTTTTCCTGATCAAGCATATTGATTAGCTCTTTAGGATCATTCGTCCCTGGTAGCCACCCTAATGCAATTATTTGTGGAATAATCCCCTCGGCGTTTTTAATGTTACTGATAATATCTGCCATGTTAACAGGGATGTTAGGTACAATTTGAATGGTTGCACCAGACGCATCAACATTTGAACCTTTCAATGTCAAAAAGTTCTGTTCGAGTTGTAGTCGTTGCCGGATGCCTCGTGTTAAATAGCGTTGCTTAGTTGCAATCAGTTGGAGTAGACCAAACAACTTGTACTTCATCGCTTCGCCACTAATATTACCGGCAAAGTTTTCATCGTTCATATTGGGTACATAAGATGTTTGATGAATGTCATCCTTGATTGATTTAACAAGAACTTGTAATTGTGCCTCATCAAAGCTCTTAGTCAGCCATTCAACGCTGGCACCTTGATCACCTTTTCCGGGTGCTTCAAGTACGCCATCTTTCAAGTTGTCCGCATCATCATCAAGCGTGAAGCCATACAACACTAGTAGTGCGTCAACAAAGTTCTTTTTATCAGTAATCCGATCTGACTGTAATTCGTTGTATGCATCAATTAGACTGATTGTCTGCTCAAAGTCACCCTGACGTTCTTCATTATTGCGATAGCCAATCAATGGCACACCACCAAAGTAGTGCTTAATAGCTTTAGGCTTGCCAACTAAATTTGTATCTGATAAAACATAGCCGGTCTTAGTCCGATATTGTATGACCCAATGAGATGTGTAAACTGTAATCAAGTAGCCGTTAGCATTACCTAATAAATCATTCTTCTGGACATAATAAATCCCAAACAACGGATTCTTATCTAACGTGTCATCAGTGACCAACACACAGCCACGCGGGTCAATCTTTTCAATGGCAACTTGAGTTTTATCGACTGCTATCTTCTTAACGTACAATAACTCGTACGCACAGCCGAAGACGCTCAAATCCTTTTCCAATTCAGTATTGTGTGAATCAATATCCATTTCGTCCTGGGCTTCAATGATAGCTTTGATGTCCTTACCATCCGCGGGCGCAATGCTGACCGGATTTCCAGTCGTAAAGCCGGTAATCATATCAGTAATGTACTTAGCATGGTTCGTCATAACCTTTTCATCAGAGCGGTTTAGCTTAGCACTCATCTCAAGGCGACGCGTTAGGATATCCTGATTACCTTCATAGTAATGCTCTAACGCATCATAACGATCAACCCGTTGTCGCTGTTGAGTGATTGCATAGTTGATAACGTCAAAGCTTGGATTATCAATATCTCCTGCAAGCTCACGATCAATCGTAACATTTGATCCCCGAGTCTCATTTAAATTAATATTCATGATTCACCTCTATCCTCTCAACCATCCCGGCTTCTTAGTAACCTTGGCAATTCTCTGCTGGAAGATAACCATGTAAACAAAGTAGCGCATGGCATCGCACGCATGATCGTGTTGTTTAACTGGTTTGTCCTCACCGCGCTCAGCCGCTTTCTCATCCCAAACGTAAGATGCCAACTCTTTGAATAGGCTCTTGCACTTACGAGTCAGCATAATCTTACCGGTATTCATAGCAGTTTGAGTGGCTCGAATACCATCAAGTACATCGTTTTTAGCTTTAACAACTGTGAACCCACGATTGCGCAACACTCTAATAAACGAAGCAGCACTCGGGTCAACAATGATTTGAGCCTTGATACCGCCTAAGAACTTGCTCAAATCATCAGCATATTGCTCATCCGTTCGTTGATGTTGCATTGTACGACCAGAATAGTAATACTCATCAAGGCAATACCACGTTCCATCAAAAAGGCCCCACAGCAGAAATACTGTAGGGTTCAACGTGCCGTAGTCACACGATACATAATATTTTTCAAAGTTAGCATTATCTGATGGCTCGCCAACCATTGTATTCTGGTCAAAATTATCGTAAATGATTCCCTCCGAAAGTACCCACAGCCCCAGAATATAGCGCTGATAGAATACACCTGAGTACCTCCGCTCATATTGGTCTCTGATACTTTGACTTAGTGAGGGGTTGTCGCTCATCATGAAGTGAATACGCAGCGCCCGCTTTTCCTCAAGCTTGTCAATCCATTCTAATTTAAACCAATGATAAGGACCAGCCGGGTTGCAGTTAAACCACAACTTTGAACCGTCGACAGAACAACGTGCAGTTGCTTGATTCACAAATGATTGGGGCATCAATGCTACTTCATCAAAAAAGAACCCAGCCAAGGTAATCCCTTGAACTAAGTCCTGACTTGCTTCATCCTTGCCACCGAATAAGAAGTAATAGTTGGTTTTTCTGCCCTTACTGATAATCAGCATGTTTTCAGATCGTGCATCGTGTACCTTGTATCCGCGTCCCTCAAGCATTGTTTTAAGTGGGCGGATAACATTGCGCCTCAATGATCCAATTGTCTTACCAGCGATACCAAACTGCTGATTGTTAAACTCGGTCATACTCCACAATACGTAGGACAATGACATAATGACCGTCTTACCAGCACGCACGGAGCCGTCACAGATAATAGCTTCTTTATCCCTAGTACCGCTATACCGCCACCAGGACAAAACTTGAAGTTGCTTACGAGTAAACGGTTTGAAATGGAATCTGGCTTTTTTTAATTTAGGAATCATCACCGTCATCCTCCCATACATCATTCATACTCTTATCGATAGCATCCAAGAATCCATCATCGGTACCATCCTCAACCTCTGGCTCAGGTAATCGTTCCAGCAACTCCTTCATGGCTTTCTGCTTGTCGTACAGTTTGACTACCAATCCATCTTTACCTTTATGGATATCCTGCACCACCGACCAATCAATCTGATCACTCGGCTTTAAGTAAATATCAGCAACGTGTTTTTTGACTGGGTTATCATCCGTATCAAGGAATACGTTACCGTCTGTGTCCTGCACCAACTCTTCATGTACCTTGTAATCGAGTACGTCGCCTAAATTAGCGAACGCCTGCTTGGCATACTCATTGGCAATGTCCTCGGCAGTCACGAGTAAGTCCGTACGTTGCTGACGTTTTAATTCGGCAAGCTGGCTTTTTATGCAAGCATTTGCAAGCATCCTGGTTCCATTATTGCGTGCACTGTCATAACTAGTTTTATACGCTTGCTGATAAGCCCAAGTCGCATTAAAACGTTGTAAATAAAAGAGGCAGAACAACTTCTGCTTTTCAGTCAGCTCGTTGTTTGCCTCTAATTCATCTACTATTTTAGGTGCAACCTTGGGTGCATCTCTTTTTTGTTCTGGGTGCGCCTCGTTAGTTGCGGGTGCACCCCGTTTCCAATGGTCGCGAGTGCGCCACGATTTAAGTGTGTTGACCGGCACGCCATATTTGGCTGAAATATCTTTGTACTTCATCCCTGCTGCATAATCCTTACCGGCTTGTTCTCGTTTATCCATTACATACCACCACACCTCCACTTAGTCCTTATATAAATTATCAATCTTTTCATGAATCATTTGAACAGCATCTCGTAACATATCTCTACTTTTTTCAACATTGTTTGTAAAATCTTTTTTCGACTTGGGATAGGCAGTCATTGCTTCACTAAGTTGTTTCCCAAATTCTGATGGATATTTTCCATAGCCGTTTTTATCACCATAATCTTGTATCTTCTTCATAATTCTTAGCGCTTTATTGCCTGCACTAATAAGTTTATCAAAATTTTCAGTAATGACTGTTTTCGAGAAAAATACTTCGGCACTATGAATGGCCTCCATCCACTCTCCGTCTTCTTCAGCATCAAAAAAGTATTCTGCTGCAACGTCCTTTTCATAAAAATGTATGTAATCCGTGAATACTAATTTTTTTGCTCTCTCCATAGTTTCTTTCATTATGAGACTGCTTTGAACATCAGGAGTTTCTTCTGGTTCCCAGATTACGTAATCAACCGCCATCTTAGCTTTAAAATCAGAAATATACCGTATCATCATTTCATAATTTTTTCGTTTAGCTTGCCGTTTTTCCTGTTGAACCTGACGATTCCTCTCATTTTTTAACTGAATCCTAGTATTAATATATGCAAACAAAGCCGCACCGACTACACCAACAATAGATCCTAAATAGCCGCCCCAAAAGCCTAACCATCCGTCATCAGTACCATTACCAATACTATAAAACACTTTATCCATAAAAAATAAAACTGACGCTGGAATAGCTATGATGACTAACACTAGTAGTCCAGTAAGCCCTATCCAATGTTTTTTAATGAAATCCCACATTGCGCTCTCCTCCAAACTAATATAACTATACAAAAACTCCTGCAATTAAGCGAGAGCTAGTTTGGAGGCTATAAATTAATCAGTGTACTTAGTCCTTGGCTTACCAATGAACTTAATCGGAACTAATGGTACTCCTGTGACGCCGATCATTCGTGGAAGCATTTCAAAAGATTCGACCTTCATGTCAGTGATTGCCGTTACCTCGTCATCAATGTAAATAACTCTTATTTTGCGTGGCTTTAGTTCTTTTAGAAAGTCTGCATTGATAAAGAAGTTAGCTGTAACACCATCTGATTCAACTTTGAGACCTTCCGCAGTTACCTTGCTGACTCGTTTATCGTTAATGAGCACCTTTAATCTGTTAAACACACCACATCGTCCCTTCTGATTCGATTTCTACCGCAAAGTAAAAGACACTCTCAATTAAGAAAGTGTCCCATCCTAGTCGGCTTACCGTCTCCAGTTACCAACCATCTCATTCTATGGATTGAGCCGGCCTTGAACCGAGCTTCTCCGGACTGATCCAGCGTTTTTCCTTAAACTACCAATCCATCATGCGAACTATAAACCTCGGAAACTCGTTCGCTGCTAACATGCCTAAGTCTTGAACTGGCACACATGGCGTTAACGATTGCCACAAACGGTTAGCGTTTATTGACTTGCCTAGCCAGTTTTAGTCAGCAAGCCCTCCATTGAGAAGGCAACGTGATTGGTGTGGAATCGAACCACACACGGAAGTCAAACCGCCATCTTCTGATACCGCGTACCAGTTACAATCACACGTTACACAGTTTTTGCTCTCGCGAGTAGCCATGCTGCATAACTTATATCGCCGACGGGCTTCGAACCCGCATCCCATCGTGGCTTACCAATTAGCCCACGGCGACACCCATATATCTGTAATCAATGATTGGAGGCAAACGTGCGGATGGCTCTTAATCACCCACTCATTTACGCTATCAATATACAATGAATATACTGACGTTGTAACGATACAAAAGTGACAATTAGCCCACCATTTCCTCTATACTGACAATTCCAAACAAGAAAATCGAAAATTCTTTTACGGCTTCCTTGTGGTCTCGCATGATTGTCCGTTCAGTGACACCAAAATGACTGGCAATCTGGACAAGCGTTAACTTGCTTGGTTCAACGTACAAATATCGAATAACATAATACCGGCGTCTGGCCGCATCATCCCGCTTGTTAGCATAGCTTCGGTAAGCTGCTAGCATGAGGTCAGTGTATTCCATCATTTTGTTAGTACGAGCCTTATAGCCCGCAATACTACGCAATTTCAGGTCATCCTGGTCGAATACATCTTTAAGATAACGGTCGATGTCCGTATCGATATCCTTGGAATGCTCTTTCAAGATGTCATAGTTCTTAAGCAGCAGCTTGGTGTTTTTTACCCGCCAAGTTTGCTCGTTGGCAATTTCACGCTTCCGTTCACCACGAACAAGGTCTGCTACTAGCTTAGTGATTTCGTGTACTAATTTTTGATCCAAGTCGCATTCCTCCCTAGCTGCCAATTAGCTGTACGATTCCATTCTTCTCTTCAACCACTTCACCATCAAAGTCATCAAGCCACGTTACTGAGTTGGTCCGGCTGTCAATAAGAGAGACTGGCGCGTCCGGATCCTGCTCTTCAAGTAATTCGATTAGCTCTTTCACCGTTACTGATAACATGATTCCACCTACTTTTAACAGCTTTCCGGCATTTTACTCAAAAACTCACATTGATAATCAGCAATTAATATATTTCGTCCCTGAGCATTGACACCCAAAGTTGTACGATTGCTTACTTTTCCATAAAGGTCGAGCGGAATTAGTTTATTATATCCGACTTGGATCATGTCTACCTGGCCTTTAGCACCGCTAGGGAGTCTCACTATATCACCTAAATTGAATTTACTTTTCATTATTTTACCCTCGCTTAGCAGATCTCTAATCACTGTGCATCCAAATGTTCTGAAATCTCTGCCATGTCCTTTGAATCACCACGGTGTTCACGAACATAATCAGCTTGTTGCTCATTCGACCATTCCCTTGCTTCTGACGGCAGCTCTAATTTAAGCTGCTTGTCACACATATAAGGAAACTCGACGTAATAGTGCACATCGGCAGACCATCTGTTGTTATCCCCAGCATAATGAGTACTTACTGCCCCAATATCATAAGAGCCTGTCTTATCTTTAAATACTGACGGACAGCGGTTATTTTGAAACGTGCCTTCACCAACTTCATTCCACTCGTCATCTTTTCCGGTCAATGGCGTCAATGGTCGCCATCGAAGTAACCGGTCAATAACACTAATCGCATAGCCAGCACTAAACCCAGAATGTCCCTGCAAACTGAATAGCTTAATCACTTGCATGATATCTTTGTTCATTTCAGCTTGCATTGGATCATCATCACTACCTAATAATTCCAGTTCCTGCTTGGCATAATCTTCTAAGCCCATTAGTTTAGTCATCCTCCTATAGAAAGCCTATTTAAACAAGGCACCAGTCTTCTTCCAGCATATCGGCCTGACTCGGGACCCAACCAGGTTGCCATTCCCCATAACTTGTCCACATCGCAATATATGGCTGACTATCTAATGGCGTATCCTTACCAATGAATTTTGCAGTACGATCATTTACCTTTTTGCTGGTATCTTGATTGTTAAATGCAGGTAATTTAAGTCCTGGCATCAATACAATCCACATATCTTTACCATTCCATCCAAGACGCTGAAGTTTCTTGCCTTTTCGTAGCCAATATAATGCTTGTCCGAACTTCATATTCATTCCTCCTAGTTTATTTCAATCATGTCAAAGTTAACTGCTTCGTTCTGTGGGATGACTTCCCATATTGGTTCGTTTTTGCGCAATAAATACGCATTAACTTCAGTCCAATTATTGAATTCTTTTATATACGGCTTTTCACCACTGCCTTTTGGTGGAACTATCTTAACTTTCATTCCTAGTCCTCCCCGAATAGTTCAAACGCCTGATTGCGTTCCTCGTCCGTTGGCTCTTTGACTTCAATCAAAATAATCATTTTCACATCCATTTCAATCAATTGTTTTTGTATAATAAATATTATGAAAAATACAGAGAAAAACTCAAATACCAAAAAGAAGTTGTTATGGATCATTTCGGGATATATTGGCATAATTATTTTAGTTATTCTGTTTATTCCAGCTTTATCGGATTTATTGAACACATTCTAGAAATTAGTCCCCCGCTATTCTGCCATGAATGCTTTCAGATCATTTAATTGGCATAACCTTTATACTGAAGCAACCATCTCATTAACATTATTTTTAATTCCTGATATTTTTATTACCTTTGCAATTATGCTGTTAGCATTTCTAAAAATAATAACGGGGGAAAACGCATTAAAGTATATCCGACTAACAACAAGCCTCTCAATTGCACTCTGGCTCACAGTTGTCCTAGCTATCTCTTTAAATGAAAATCAGTTCGCAACCATTTCAAGTATTCTCTCGATTGTTGCATTGCTATCTTTTCTGTACAAAGAAAAGTAATAAAAGAATAACTAATAGGATTGCCTTAAGGACTGCCAAGACAATCATCTTCTCGTAATCATTCATGAGAAGCTTTTCCAACCTGATACGGTGCGTAGTCGTGCAGCATCCGCGACCGATCAATAGCCACCTTGCTATGCTTGTCAGCATTCTGACGCATCCGCCGTATTTTCTTCTTGATGGTTGACCGTTTTTTATGCTTTCGTTGCTTAGTCATCTAACTCGCCCTCCACAATTTCATAATTTCCCGATTTAACTTCTGGTGCCCGCGCTTTAAACCAAGTAGTCGAGTGGCCCAACTTGGTAGCAGCCTCTGTCATGCTTATACCACCTGCCAGCTGCCATTTTATGATATTGAATTCATATTGAGTCAATGCTGCCCGGTGCTCCTGAACAGCAGTTAGTGCTTGGATGTCCGCCAGTACGGACGGCGGTGCCTTAGCAACTGACTTATACTTGCGCTCGGCGTCTTGAACTTTACTTAGCAGCAACTCGTGGTCGATTCTTGTCATCGGCAATCGCCTCCAGCTCACTCTCGTAGTGGTCATGAACGTAGTTCGTACAATTTGGGCACGGGGCAATCTGCATCCCGTAGCTTCCAATAGTTGTATGCACCACTTTGCTATCATTACAAAGCTGACAAGTCATCACGCCAGCCCCTTTACATTCAATTCTGCTTCGACCCTTGCGTCACGTAATCCTGAAAAATCAGATAATAAGCTCCTCACGTCCGGATAGGTTCCCCATGTTTGGTCACCATCCTTTAGATCAACTAAAGATACTCCCATTGCAGTTTTCACAATCATTACATAAGAGTTATGATGTCTAAACACATCCCCAGCACTAACTGGATTGTTTGGACAGTCTTGTAAATAATCAAAGATTTCCATGCATCCCAAGCCCCTTTCTATTTATCCAATTGTCAAAACGCTTGGAACCTTGCGGATTTCTAAATTATTGGGATTATTCTCTGTAATGTTGCTTAGCACCTTAAAATCATTAAGTTCAACTAACGAGTAACTTTCATTCAAATTGACTACCAGATAATAGCCACCCTCATCCTGAACTACATCACCAAATTCAATATTAGTTTTTTGTTTATCAATAATTTTCATACATTCCGAACCCCCTTCATCTCGTCAAACAACAACTGATGCTCTTTCACTTTGCTTAATAGCCGATCAATAATCTTCTTGTCGTACATGCTCTCTAGCTGTCCTCGTGTGTTGTTCGTCGTGACGATGGTTGAGTGCTTCACCTCGTTGTGTTCAAAGTCGCAGCGGGCATTGGCCACTTGGTACATCATCGTCTGTAAATCACGGTGGACTGGCTTGTAGTAGCCACTATCAGTTGCTTTACCGCCTTCCGTACCAAAGTCATCGATAATCAGGACATCGGCTGACTTCATGGCCTTAGTGATCTCAATCAATCTCATTCTCACGTCTGGCGCCTCGTACTTATCATTGACCAGCCTCAGTAATTCTGCGGTTGAAACAAACATGACCGTCTGTCCCGCCTGCGCTAACTGGTCAGCAATCGCCAATGCTAGCGAAGTCTTGCCAACACCGTACAGACCTGACAGCAATACATTAAATTTAGCCGTTTTTAACTGTTTGGCTAATGCAAATGCTTGATTGCCTAGCTTTCTAGCCACTTCACTGTTCGATTGCTTTTGTACGTCCCAATCATTGAATTTGAACTGTAGACGCACGTTTCCCGACCAAACGGACATCGCACGGTAGTACCTTTGATGATTGCCCACCACGGCCTCCTCAGCACGTTTTAGCGTTGCCTCGTCTAACTGTTCCTTAGTTGGCAACTTGTCCACGTCAATCCCCTTAGCAACCGCAATTTTCTGGACTTTGGCTAGATCAAATAATTCTTTAACTTGTCTCACCAAACCAGTCCTTCCGTGTCATTGGCGGGGTCATTCCGCTATTATTAGGCACTTGATAATCGTCATCAAAGCGACCGTTAAACCATGTTGCGCCGTTCATCGGTGACTTCCATCGATTAGTAGCTAAGTCCTGCTTGTACAGCCCCAGACGCTCTAACAAGTAAACATTTGTATGAGTGGTTGATTTCTTACGCCAAGCCTTATAGTGAGTGAATGCTTGCTTCTTACCCTTCTTATTTGGGTATTGGCTCCAAACTTCATCAAATTCAGATTCCAGTTGAGCAAGCGGTGTGGCCTCAGCCGCACTATGTTCTTTATTCTCTGAATCTAGTTCTGAATCTAAATCTAATTCTTTCTCTAACTCTGTGTTACAGGTTGTTACATCACTGTTACTTTGTAACGCAATTTGCTTCTGTCGTTTGCGGTAAGCCCTGACACGCTTGGCTGAACCGGTCTCTTTGCCAATTAATCCAGCAACCACATCGTCAGTAAACTTGAATACCGTGTCATCTTCCTCGGCAGCGAATTCAATAAGCCGTTTCGTCTTTAAGAATGTGAGTAAAAACTCCACATCAACAATTTCCTCATCAAGGATTAGTGCTATTTCTTCTGAAAACGTCTTGCCAATCCCTGTAAAGTAGATATAGCCGCCATTCTCTAGTGACATCAAAATCATTTCAAGGTAGATGACTGTATAAGTGTCGCCACCCGACATCTTCCGTAGCAATTTGACCGCTGGTGACTTAAAAAAGTCCATTTGAAGTTTGATCCAGTAATAAGTTTTCTCAGCCATCCCTGCACCTTCAATCCAGCACGCCGCGTGTCCGGTAAGGCACCGCTATAACTGTTAAATTCTGAATTTTGTCTTCTAGTCGTTTCTTATCGCTCCGGGCACCCGCAATATTCGAGTAAACTGCGGCAGCCGAGCCATTCACCATGAGTACATAAACCATAATTACCTCCAGTCAACGGGTCTTCCACCCGTTCAGTGTGTAGGTCACTGCCTTACATTTTGATTTCGACATTTAGCTTACTTAGATGTTTTTGTAGTGAAGCATTGACCCGTTTTTGAATTTCATCAAGATCAACCGTCACTGTTTGCGCAGTAGTCGCTGCTGCAATCTTTTCGTCAACTAAACCAGAAACCAGTTTCCGAGCCCAGCCTTCATCACTGCTGTAGCCATTGCCCGTGGCAAAAGCCTGATTAATTGCAGATTTTGTGGCAATTTCAATCTTTTTAGCAATCATTTGCGCTACCAGTTCTTTGTTATCTTTCAAATAATCCAAATAGGCTTGCTTAATTTGTTCATCAGTCAGTAGTTTTGTCATAGTTGCCTCGTACTCCAATCTTCTTAAGGGTCTCTGCATCCAGTCTTATGCCGTCCACTGGTACGTGATACTTAGCGCTGAACGCCGGTGCGCCAATCTGTTCAATCTCACCGTGATGCCTACGACAGAGCGCCATTACATGTCGTTTAGTATGGTCAACATGCGTCCGATTCATTCCGGCGCCAATCACATCGACGTGATGGATGTCAGCTCGATTACCGCAAATCATGCACACCCGATGACGGCAGCATTGGAACAAGTAATATTCCTGGTCACGGGGCAATAGCTCATAGCCCTTCTTAAACGGCACACGCCACTCAAACATAAAGTCGATAACTAGGTCGAGTAATACATTTGCATCGCTGACGCTCGATTTTGTGACGTCTGACAGGCTTATCTGCTTGCCGTCGGTGTACATTTGGTATTGCAGGTAAAACATCGATTTGAGAAAATCTTGCGGTACGACCGACCAGTCTGCAATGTCATTCAACAGTGCGAAAAACAGGCGTCGTTGTTGCGGTCTAGCTTTACGTGTATCGGCTATTTCCCAGTCCACGTAGAATTGCTCATGCGATCCACTAACTGTCTCTACATGGTCCATATTCGGTCTCTCATCCAGCATTGTGACCAAGTAGTACCGCCCTTCGTCTTCGATTAGTTGCGTTCGTGAACGTTGCATCTAATCACTCCCATGTAAAGTTGATTCACGCTGTAGCTTTGCACTTAAAGCGTTCCAATTAAAAGGGCGAGTTGTTGGGGATTGGGGGAAAGCCCTCACCATGGTACTTATCTCCAGAGTTGTACCCTGCTGCAGTATTTTGTGCCCCAAAGCCGCCAGAAGCTTGATTAGTCGTGGGTGCTCCTAAGCCAGTGTTGCTGGATGCATGACTACCAAATCCACCATTATTGTTTCCACCCTGAGCGTCTACTGGTCGTTTAATACCGTTTGGCTTACTCCCGTCGGGCATAAACGTTTGATACCCGCGAACGACAAGGTACGTCTTGCCATTTTGACCAGTTTCCCAATCAACACTCACAGCTAATCTGTGTCCAATCGATTGACTAACAAATTGCTCAACTGAATCGAATGCGGTACCATCCGCCGCGCCTAATGCCACGGCAATAGTACTGAATCGCTTGGCCGATTGATCAGCCTTTTCTTTGGTTGATCCATCCCAAACCTCATTGTCAAAGCGAATCTGGCCACCGGCGTATTTACCATCGACTACCTCATAGTCAAAAACTGCCATTGGCTTACCTGTTTGCTTGCTATTCGTGAATTGAGAACTAGGCGCAACGACAACATTGTACGTACCCGCTTCCTCCACTGTTTGTCCGAAAACATTCTTTGAATCTGCTGTAAAAAGTGCCATATTATTTTTCCCCTTTAGGTTGAATTAATTCTGCTGCTTTAATTAATTTGCGGTTATCAATTCGATTTTTAGCGTGATTACCTTTTTCCGGATCCAGATCAATCATTCGCTCACCAGCTTGAAGGTAGATACGTCCAACTAGATCAAACATGCTAGTAAATGCATTGAACGTCTTCTCATTCATGTCGGCTTGAAACCGGCCTTCACCGCTAATACCCGATGAACCATTATCCAGTTGATGCGCAGTCGCATAGACTGTCTTACCGCTCTCTTTCAAAATAGTGCCTAAATCTCGAAACCAGAGTTGTAATTTCTGATAATTTTGCCGATTGTCCTTGGCTGCGTTATCAATATTTTCTAACACTAGATTCTGTAATGCCGTAACATTGTCTAATACAATTACTTGATACTTGGTATTTTGAATTCCCTGGATAATATATTGTTCAATCATCGCTTGAATATCTGGCATATCGCCATGTTCGAAAATGATAACGTCCACATCTTTGTCGCCAATCAGGACATTGCTGGACATATCAAAGCTAAACAATAGCTTGTGTCCTACAAATTGCTTAACAACACTTGTTTTACCAGTACCGCCATCGCCATAAACAAAATACATATTCGGAATCTCCGGTATCTTTCCATCCGCATAAAACTTCATATTGTCACCTACAAATCAAACTTAATAGATTCACCGGCAGGCTTTTCGGCCACACCATCCACAATTTGACCATCATCTAAAACGAATTTTCCATTGATGATTGAACCAGCTTTCTTCAGGTCCTTCTTATTGACCTCTTCCTTAACTCGGATAAATTCTTTGATACCCTGATCACGTAACGATTTCAGCACGGTCGCATCTTCATACTTCAATCCGGCAGGAGTTTTACGAGTAGTGACCTTACCGTGTGGCGTATCGATTTTGAATTTTTTGTCATGCTGACGTTCACGGTAAAGATAATCTTTCAGTAAGCTTTCAAAATATTCCCGACTAGCTTGATTCTCAGTTAGCTTACGATCACGCCAAGCAATCGTTTTATCAATGTCTGCCTTAGCCGCATTTTTTGCCTCAGTATCATGTTCCTCGATGGCCTGCAACTTTCTCATTGCCCAATCGGCAGCCTGCAATGAGTCAATCTGAAAGCCCTCATGTTCACGTTCGTTTACCGTGGTTAGTTCTTCCTTCAACAATGAATTCAACATTATTCGAGCCCCCGTAGTTCGTTCAATTGTGCATCGGCATCATCCAGCATTTTGTATAAGCGACCTAATGAGACCGTGTCACACACCCAAATACTGCCAATTAGAACTTCTAACATATTGATACGGTCTAGTGTTGCTTTGATTAGTAGGTTAATTGCCATTATTTCAGCACCATCCTTTGTAATAAGTTTCTCGTTCTCGTGTGATGTATGGATTATTCAAGTCAACCACGATTTGATAGCAGTTCGGCTTCATGTCAACGACGTACTTGAAATTTGTATGATCCAAATCAATTGCCGTCGTACGATTCTTTAAAATTTCAGCCTGCTTCATAAAAGCACAACTATAGCTTTTATCAGTTCGAGAAAGTCGAATAGAATTTTCTTCTGAAAAATCTGTATAAAATGATAAGAGCAGTTGGTCGTTGTAGTAATAAATTGCCACCGCTTTTAAATTTGGATGTAATCGACGAAATACAACGTTGAAATAAATCGCCTGCTTGCTAATTGTTATTAACGGCAATGTCGGAGATGCGGCATTGCTTGACTTTTTTGTGATATTTTCGAATTTAATATAATCTAGCATCAACTTAACCACCCCCAAACTCGTTGCCAAACGCTTGGTTTCGGCGTATGATAAATACATAGATTAATTAGACGAGCATCTAATTCCATACCCGCATTCGGTTGCAGCCGAGTGTGGGTATTTTGTTGTTTAAGACCAGCTTCAAATACCTTTCTACTTACTTTGCTCATACAAATTCCTCCTAAATTCTCCCATTCTTACGACCAACTACTTTTAAGCCTTTCGTCATGATTTGAAATTTATGACGTCGACTTACGACAGTCGCCAC
Organism: Lactiplantibacillus paraxiangfangensis; assembly: GCF_036246185.1. Taxonomy (NCBI): domain Bacteria; kingdom Bacillati; phylum Bacillota; class Bacilli; order Lactobacillales; family Lactobacillaceae; genus Lactiplantibacillus; species Lactiplantibacillus paraxiangfangensis. The sequence continues at coordinate 40,758 of NZ_BTPW01000008.1, read as the reverse complement.
TTGAGCCCTGCTGAACGGGTCCATTTTGACGTCGACTACTTTTCCTGTCCCGCCAGGTACGATCAGTTCACCCGCTCGCTTTACAGCATCAAAAGCTACTCGATCACCTACATTAATCGTCATATCCAGCCTCCTGAATCAATTGTGACCAATCAATGACACACTTCTGGTCATCGGTCGTTGAAATCACGAATCCTTCGTCCTCAAGCGATGTAATTGCATTTTGACTTGATGCTGGAAACTTATCCCATACAAGCGAGTGCTTACCCATTGAGCTCGCAACTACGATTGCAGAAGATAGTTCATTGATTAAGTGTTCCCGATAATTTTTAGTAACATTTTTCGCTAATCCTTCAAACATAAATATTCCTCCTTAAATGCCAAACCAACTTTTAATTTCATGGCGCTTAAACCAAAGCGCCGTCACTACCCAGGTTGCTAACATAACTGCGACCCAATTTGGTAATACAATCATTGCTATTCCTCCATCCAAGCTCTCTATCAATTGCGCTGCCCGCGGCTTATTTATTCCATAATTGACAAAATAGCTTTTTTCAATTCGTTGGGATCATAGAAAACCTTTCGTGATCCACTCAAATGACGTTCAATAACTTTTACTTGTGGTTTATTTTTAAAATTCTCATCAAAATAAGCTCGAGACATACACAGAATTTTAAATGCGGTCTTGCGATCAACAAGCAGATATTCCTTACTAACACGCTGGACAATCGGTTCAAGCATTGCATGTGCCTCTTGTTTTGTAAGACTATCAAATCGATCAACCATTATTTTTTGAAATTCAAGCGTGGATTCTGTCATTATTTACACCACCTTCTTTCTGATTTATCCGAGAACTTTATCAGTTCTTTTTAAAAAGCATCTTCATTCCGATTATTACTTCACTATCAGTCACAACAATATTGTGGTTTATCGGCTACATGACAGGAGCAATAAGTTAATTAATAGTGTTGTGAAAATTGATGTTGTTATCGGAATCACATAACTAGAGAGAATCTTTTTATCAATTTCGTCTACTTTCTTCTGGTCCATTCCCTTCACCTCTTATTTCAATTAAATATCCAATGACATTTGGCGAATAATCGTCTTCGTTGCCGTTGAAGGCTCCCAATCGTTGATGTAGTCCATCACCATTTGGTAATCCTTTTTACGCAGCATCGAGCGTGCACTCACGTTAGCAATCTTTTTTACGCCGCCATTGATATCTTTAAACAATTCACCCCGCTGCTGCTGAGTAACATGGCCAAAGCTTCGAGCTACCTCTGATACGCGCTGATTAACACGGCGCGATAAAGCACTATATTCTGGATTGGCAATCACTTGATTCTCTTTCAAGTCCTTGAGATCACCCTCAACACCATCCAGTCGCTGATTAGTTTCCTCATTGGCATCCAATGCTAATTTAGCCAACTCACGCGGCTAAGTCGGTAACTGAATTTGTTGTTTGGGATTGAAATAGTTTTCTTCCAACTCATCGAACATATCCCGTGCCCGGTCAGTACCGAGCATTTTTGAATGACGGCTTGCGCCACGTTTTGTGTACAAAATCAGCGAACTAGCATTTTTCCCAACAAGGTTAGTATTTCTAACCTCGTTCTTAAACTTCCTCAACGCAATACCTGTCAGTCGATAATAATGAATTCCATCTTGAAACTTAGAAATATTCGAGTTGAAATTCTGTTTAATTGTGTTCGTGGATGTTCCATAAAATTCAGCAAGTTGTTCCGTAGTTAAAATCAAATTACCATTGTATTTAATCTGCTGTAATTCATTCATTTAATTCATCCCTTTCAGTTGAGATTTAAAATCTGGTTCATTCGTGCACGAATACGTTGCGATTTTGGCTCATTTCCACCTTTCACTGCTCTGTTAATTTGAGATGGAGCCACCTTTTCACTTTCAGTACTTAACAGTTCCGCCATAGCCTTCTGAGTTAATCCATGACGCTTAAGAGCAGTCGAATATTGAACTTCAATTTCAATCGCAGCTTTCTCAATCTCTTGTTCTGGCATTTTTATCCCTCCTAGTAATTTATTCATCAAGTTATTGCATTTTCTACCACTTGTGATAAAATAAGTGCATACGAAATAAGCTAATAAAAACTTCTTCATAACTTGTTCCTCGCCAAAGTAGCAATTAGAAGATAGATGTTTTTTGTCGCTTAATTACTTGATGAATTCATTATCAATCATTCGTGATAAAAAGTCAACTTAATTTTCTACCATTTATGATAAATGAATTTATCAATACCCTCAGGAGTGTTGATATGACAACGTTAGAAAGAATAAAAAAACTTTCTAAGCAGAGAGGATGGTCTCTTCAAACTCTCGCGGAGAAAGCTGGGATTGGAAAAAACAGTATATATAGATGGAATGTTAAAACACCTAGCACTGACAGTCTCAAAAAAGTTGCAAAGCAATTGGACGTTACCGTGGATGAACTGTTGGGGGTTCCATCAAATAAAGAAAAATCTTCAGAGCCTAAACGTATTGATGTTGAAGACATCGTCAATAGTTCTGCAATGCTGACATCACGTGACCATGCGCTTTCGGATGAAGACCGTGCTGCCATCCGTTCATTAGTAGAAACCTACCTTAAAAGTAAAGAAGGTCAAGACCGCCTGCGTAAATACGGCGGATACGATAATAATGGTAATAAAATTGAAAAGTGAAGTGATTAGATGATTTTTGAAACCTTGGACGAAGCGCTTGCGGATATTAGCACGCTGGGTACATGGGACTCTGACCGTCTGATTGCTCACTATGATGTTAGTTGCCACTATACGGACGATCTACCTGATAACGTTAACGGATATAGTATTCCGCTAACTAGAACAATGTTTGTTAACGAAAAAGCAGCTTCACCCTACCATGTACAGAATCACGAATTAGTACACTGCTTAACAGAATCCAGCAGTGAACCACTCATTGAAACTTCGATGGTATCAAACTCTAAGATTGAGTTTAAAGCTAACTTTGGTGCCTTCTGTATCATGGTAATGGATTACATTTCGAAAACTGGGATTGAGCCCGAAAACTTTGATATTTCTCGCTTCGGGGATGCGTATAAGATTGATTCCAAATATCTATTAATTGCGCGTAACGCTGCGGAACATATGCTTGGAATCAATATTAATAAAGGTGCTTTTGGCCTTTAATCTTTGACCAACACTGATGTCATTAAAAGCTGTACAGGGAATACTTAGAGGGAGGTTAATTAAGTTAGGTTGGTGCATTATGGGGATAAGTTATATAACTATGTCTACACATTACCTAACTATTCTGGAGGAAACATAATGGCTAAAAAAATTAAGGGCGCCGATGGGCAAACATACAAAATGGTAGAACCTACGAATAAAAATCGTAGTCGCACCATGGAGATCGTATTTGGAATCATTAGTTTAATTATTTCTATAATATCAATTTCTTCCGCTTTCGGCCTTGCAGCAATCGGAGATGCTTTCGGTGGTGGCGGTGAACTTACAATGCGCTTAATGCTAGGAATCATTATTTCGATTGCTGCATTCGTTCTAGTATTCTTAATAAATAAAAATCATACCTTAATCAGCTGGTTGATCATTGCTGGCGGAATCCTCATATTTATTGTATGCGGTGATTATGGTATCGCCGGTGGACTTTTATTTGTTATTACTGGAATTATCGCATTAGTAAGAAAGTAGGAAAATATAATGGCCAAAAAGATTCAAGACGATGATGGAAATACTTATGTTGCTGTAAAGCCATGGTACAAAAAATGGTGGGTTTGGGTCATTGTTGTTGTTCTAGTATTCTTTGGGTTTGCTTTGCTTGGTGGCAATGATGATGATACAAAGAGTTCATCAGATACTGCTACTGCTCACAAGACCACTAAAAAAGAAACTGGGGCTACTTCAAGTACAAAATCAATTGAAGTGAGCTATAAAGACTATGACGTGGCTAGTGAAAAAACTTTTACCGTAAATCACAAAGATACCTCATGGAATGCTGCTACAGTTACAATTAATAAAGTAACTGTTTACAAGCTTGCTAAAGCATATAGTTATGACTCATCTGGTGATGGTAAATTCAAAGCAAATGGTTTTGTTCGGATTCACTTAACTGTCAAAGCCAACCGTGATATTTCAGCTTATCCAACGCAAGGTACTGCTGTTTACAGTAACGGTGAACAGCACGAAGGCGATTCCATGGAAAACTGGGATGGTGATATTTCTAAAAACGCCACAAAATCTGGCGATGTTACGATTCCTATTAAAGATTTGAAGAACACGTCATCTCTAAAGACACTCCGTTTCAAATTTGATAGTAGTTATGATACCGACGATTACGATGACGATAATTCTGACAAGACATTTGACATTACTCTCAACTTAAATTAAGTTTTGACTTCAAAGCAATTGGGGATGCTTTGAATACATAGCCCTAAATAATAACTTTGGAGGAAGCATCATGGAAAAGAAACAATGCCCTATTGATCAAACCGAACTAACAGCATTCAATCAATACGAATTACAGGATGGGACCATTTGTCGAAGCTGTGCTAAAAAGATTGGGTTAATCGACGGAGAACATAATACTCAGTTAGCAAAGGCTGCTAAAACCCTATTAACAATTAATGTAGCTAAAAACTATGTAGATAATAATCAGACTGTTGATTCACAAGGATTACTTGACGCATACAAAAATGAGTTGAATTCCACTAAAAATAATAGCGACTCACCTAACGACGCTGAAACAACTATAAAGCCTAATGAATCAGGCAAGGACACCTCTAGCAGCGAAAAAAATGGCTCCAAAAATTTGGATAGTGACAAAGACAATAGCATTGCGGATACCACCGCTGACAAACCAGTCAAAAAGGAACCCATATTCTGGAAAGGCGATGGTATTAAGGGATTCGTTTACGGAGCCTTTGCAGGATTAGCAATTGGAATGCTAAATATGGCCTTTCTTAATTTTGGTCATCTAGGTATTATTAGTTGGCTTGTTATTTGGTTATTTATCGGTGCAAATCCTTATTTTAAAGATACGCGTTCACCAGAGCAAATAGCTAAAGATGTTGATTCGCAAAAAGAGGCAGCTAAAGAACGAGCGGCTAAACGGGCACGATCCAAGCCGGAAACAATCATCACTAATAATACGACGTCGCCTAAGAAGAAGCGGCCCATATTTGGCGGACTGGTCTGTCCACGCTGCCATTCAGCAAATGTCCAACTAGTCTCTGATACGGCAAATATTAAAGCAACTAAGACTAAAACACATGTTAATGCTGATCTAAATCCTCTTCATCCTTTCAGAATTGCTAACGTTAAGAAAGATACAAAAGCCATTAAAAAGCATTCTAAAGCTAAAACAACTGCAGCTATTCTAACCGCTGGCGCCTCAACCATCGTGACTGGCGGTACCCGTTCAAACAAATCACACGAGTATCATTGCCAGGACTGTGGGAAGATATTTTACAAAAAATAAAAAAGCACACTTTTGAGGGTGTGCAATTTTGAAAGAATGTGATGTTATTAAACAAGAACCTTGGGGACTACCGACCATAATTGCTGCAATCATATCTACTTTAATTTCAATTGCAGCCACAGTGAAAATATTTAATCCCGTTGTATCCTCAATTGTTGGGCTTGTAATTATTGCCCTCTGGGGCTGGATATTATACGGAAATTGTAAATTCGTATACACTCGCCTTGTATTATATACAGACCGGATTGAAGCCAATTATAAAGATTCCAAGCAAAAAGCTGATAAGTATGATGATTTTATTCTGGCACAAACAGCTAAATTTGAAGTTGCACAATCTAATCAATCAATTCAAGAAAATGCCCAGCCAATTAAAGAGGCAGATGCTCCTAAAGACCACACTCAGTCCCGTATTGAATAGCCTTTTCTAGCTCTACAATCAATTCTGACTTGCTTGCATGCCATCGAACGTATTCCATTGTCTCGGAGCGTGGACGTTTTGGATTTTGTGCTGTAAGCAATGTAAGTAACAAATTGCACTTTTGAGAAGTTGATAAGCTGCTCACAAAAAGAGACTCTTTTATCATAGAAATAACCTCCGATTAGAAAGTAGGTATATAAGTGACTGAACCATATCAAGAAAAAATCAATTTTTTATACTGTTCTAAAATCAATAATAATAATCCAATTTCTGAGTACACTTTCAACGATTTTCCAATGCAGTACTTATTTAAATTGCAGGCCTTATTTTTTAATTTTAAAGTTGACGAAAAATATCATGTTAATGTACTCGTGGTCAATGGCAAAGGTGAGCTTCTTATTAAAACAAAAAACGATTTTAAAATAGACATCACCAAAATTGGCGAAGATAAATATACTAATCGTTCCCATACTAATGCTAGCATGCTCGTAACACTTAAAACACCAATCGTTAATGTTATCGGTGAGGATGTATATAAGTTCTACATTTCTGTAACTGACGAACACGATAAAATCTTATCCGAACAATCTACTTTTGCAACAATACGTAAAGACATTTAAATGAATAGTGTTCACTAAATACATTTCAAGAGTACTTTTCGTCATCTATTATAGCATAAAAAAGCACATCCCCTCCCGCCAAGAAGTCGATGCGCTTTACGTAAAGTATGTAACAAGGGATAAATGCACCCTTTTGAACTTAATTATACCTAAAAGGTGGTGGTGCCACAAACTCTTTATTGAATAGCGTTGCCCGCGCAGTCAAATTAAGGAGTTATTATGAAACTAATCAAATCAAAGAAATATAACTACGTTTATTCTTATAAGTCGAAAAAAGGTACACTTTATGCCTTTCGTTATCCATACTACGATGTAACGGGCAAACGACATGAAAAACAACAACGTGGCTATAAAACAGAGTTGTCCGCACACAAGGCTGAATTAAAAATGGAAATGCTCTATGCAAATAACGACATTCAACAAATCGTTGATTCGTCAATAACGATGGAACAATGGGCCAATCGTTATTTCGAAATGAACAAGAGCCATCTTCGACCGACAACGCAATCCTCCTATCGTTGTTGTATTACCAAGTACATTATTCCCTTAATTGGAAAGCAGCGATTGAATCAACTTACAAAATCTCGGTATGACTACTTGTTCATTCAACCACTGCTTGAAAATCACTCCAATTATACTGTACGAAATTATAATATTATTGTAATGATGTTAATTAATGCTGCAGTCGATAATGATATATTATCTCGAAATAGACTTAGCGGCATTCGCTTAGGTCAAGTCACTGAGCGCAAGGCTTTCGACAAAGCAGACTTGCTTGCGTTTAATCATTCAATTTCCTCACTACCACTTGAATACCGGATATTCTTCATGCTACTAGAACTAACGGGTATGCGTAAAGGAGAAGCCATGGCTTTAAATTGGCATGACATTAATCTAAAGAAGAAACTAATCACCATTAACAAGACAAGAAACTACTTTGGCATCGGCCCTGTAAAAACTGCCGCCGGTAATAGAACTATTGCTATTTCTGATTCACTGACAGAACAGCTTAAACATTTCAAGTTATATCAAAGAGCAAAATTTTTAAGATTACAGACTGAGTTTAAGACTGATCAGTTAGTTTTCACAAATAAGTATACTTCTCCTATTAAGGATTCGAGTGTCTTTAATAACTTTTATAGCGCATTAAAACTGGCGAATATTGATGCAAATAAATACGTCATCCATTCCCTGCGACACACGCATGCAACTTTACTCTTGGATGCTGGTATTAATCCGGTAGATATAGCTAAACGACTAGGTCATGCCAATGCAAGCATTACGCTTAAAATTTATTCGCATGCGATTAAGGGGAATGACAGAAATTTAGCCGAAACAATGGCTCAAATCGCGAACATTTAATTGTGGGAACTTCTGTGGGACATTTTAAAAATCATACTAACCTAATCAATTTAAGGCTGACTGTATGTTTTCGAACACTCACCCATTCAAATGTCCGAAAACGTACACACACCAGCATTTTGACAGTGTTCAATTGAGTCCAAAAGCCTTATTCTATAACCGTTGAAAGGAAAACATGAACCTTTCAAAATATAAGTTGATTAGAGGTAATCAAAATGTTTACTTGGAGTTTTTGGATTTTAGCTGTATGGTTTGTCGTTAACGTCATTTGGATGTGGTTCGCATTAGACAATCAATCCTTACAAAAGACGTTTGCCTGGATTAACGTTGTTGCCGTTATCTGGGGATTCTGGGCATTTTACGGTGCCACCCCCGTTGCTGGATTAAGCACTTGGTTTCAAGTCTTAAACTGGGTCAACATTATTTTAGCCATTGTTCAGTTCTACTTTGGTTACCGTAAATTAACGCACCCAGCCGCTTAAATTACCCAAGCATTTTCCGCCAATCAATTAAACCGTCTACCAGCACTTCCCCTGGTAGACGGTTTTTTGGTGGGTCAAATCTAAGAAAAGTTTATCCGTTCCTTATTAAACGTTGGTAGCGACGTTGTCCAATTCTAGTTAAACTAAAGCTATTCAATGACGAAAGGATCTTGATCATATGCCAATCAAATATAAACAGCTGTCCGTCCAGATCAAACCGACCGCGCCAATCCGCTACTTAACTGACCACCATTCTAACTGCCAGTGGCACCTCACGTATCACCAGTAAGTTCTTTCCCCCTGATCTGTGTGGGCATCAGGGGGTTTTGCTTGCGCCAAATTATAGAAATCTCTAAACTAAAACCAAACAAACTACTAATTAACGAAGGAGTTTACGTCATGGCACTTGCGTTAGATCCCCGACTCACCGCTTTTAAGCCTTACTTAATTAAAATAACCGATACCACTCATCAAGAGGCGCTCACCACCGTCCTTAATTGGGTTGGCCAAACCTTCCCAGAACTCGCCCCTCGGCTTGCTTGGAACCAACCAATGTTTACAGCTCACGAAACGTTTATTATCGGGTTTAGCATCGCCAAGGACCACTTCAACGTGGCGCTCGAAAAATACACCCTTGACCAGTTTAAGGAACGCATCACCGCTGCCGGAGACAAGACGACTAAAATGCTCTGGCAGATCAAATTCGATGAGCCGGTTAATTATGACTTGCTCAAAACTGCCATCGAATTTAATCTCACCACTAAAATGGAGACCACTTCATTTTGGCGGTAACCAAAAAGCCATAATGATCCGCAAGTTAATTGCCTGCGATCAGTCATGGCTTTTGTATTCTAGTTTACATAATTTTAATTTAGCTTAGTTTCTCGGGATCATCCAAATTATGAACGGATTCAAACGTGAATTTACCGTCATCGTAACTAAACTTGAACACCGCACAATTATCAAAGCGAATCTGGCGACGTTTAATCTCATCCATTGATAGCCAGCGCCGCAAAAACATAAAGCTGGCGCCCCCGTGACTAACGGCAAGCACTTGCTGATTATCCGGTCGTTCCATAATTGCCGTCAGGGTTTTAACGACGCGGTCTTGGACTTGAAAATCATTTTCACCACCGTACTGCAAAAAGAAGTCACCATGACTTTGGCGTTCGGGGTCAGGCTTTGGATTCAACACTTCACTTTCACCTTCAAAAACGCCAAACTCCCATTCTTTGATTCCTTTTAACCGTTCGTACGGCTGATCCGTCACAAGTTCCAGCGTATCGCTAGCCCGTTCTTGCGTAGAGCAATACGCATGGTCGAACTTGATGGCGTGGCGTTTAAAATAGTCGCCAACCCGTTTTGCGTCCGCAATTCCCCGTTCGGTCAACGGAGAATCACTCGCCCCTTGAATCCGATGTAATCGGTTAAACAGTGTCTCGCCGTGGCGCATTAAATACAATGTTTTTGTCAAAAGAATCCCAACCTTTATATTAAATTTCACTATTAATCATAGCACAACTGTAACCGCTGTCATCAGTAAATTAAGCTTTTGAATCGAGACTAAAATAACCATTCAGAAATGTGGCCCTCTGAATGGTTATTTTCGATCACTTTAGTCGAAACATGGGCCAAAAGCCCTTTGTTCCAATCACAAAATTTAAAAATCAGTATCCTCGTTACCCGCATTCAGTGCAACTAACGCGTCTTTTAACGTTTGGCCATGCGCAATCACGGTCCCGGTCGCGTGCCCCGGTTCCCCCGTCACTTCGTCTTCGTCATAAATCTGAAGTTGATTATACGGGAAAGTATTCGCTTGGACGTAGACGGGACCCGGTTGATTAACATCCGGATAATCGTACATCACCTTGCTGAGCGCTTCGCCCAATTTAACGTGCAGTAGCAAACGGGTCACACTGGAACCACTCGCCTTACTGATCAACGCCATGGTTGCAATACTCATTGGTTCGACCGTTGCTAGCTGAAGCTGACCATCAGCGATTGCCAAGCGAACTGTGTAGAGCCCTGGAATACCAAATGCCAAAACACGCTTCTTAATTTCATCATTGAGTGCCTTAATGGCTTGGTTTTCAGCCTTGTCACGAACTGGAAAGACAGCAATCGACCCGCGGACGTTTGACCGTAAATTATTCCCCGCAATAATCTCACTGATGCCAAAGACGCTCACGTCAACGCCATCCGTAATCACTTCTACCGCTGGCGAATCATTGGTTTTAATTTGTTCGCGCGGTAAATCGTTATTGATTTGAACCACTTGATGACCAGCTTTTTGCAATTCTTGTCCTAACCGGTAATCGTGGTACGTGGTAAAAATCAATAGTGGTTTTTCAATGGCTAAGATATTCAAAATATCTGAATGCTGCTTTGGTTCAATGTACCGTTTAGACGCCAGTTGCGGTGTCATCGACACACTGTTCGGATTGGCATTGATCAAAATCGGTTCGTAATCCGCCTTTTTTAAATAAAATAGTAATTGCGAAACCAGATAATCGTTCCCGTGGTTCGTCCCAATCCGGTTCGCACCCGTGCCAATGACGACAACGCGCCGGCCCGACTGTTGCTGGCTTTCGTTATCAAATTCATAAGTTGAATAATAGGTGTTCGTCTGCTCAGTAAACTCACCAGCTGTAGGTTCGACTTCTTTAAAGGTCGCGTGAATCTCATTTTCCAAGGCAAACTGCCGGACTTTGGCAACATCACTGTGCCAAGCATCGGCCGCGTCTTCGTCAGTAAAACCAAAGTATTTGGCCCGACCTAGCGCGTGCACGTCAAATGGTCGATCACGCAACGCCTGCTCAATTTCGATGATGTGCCGCAATTTGTAGAAGTAGAACGCATCAATTTTCGTCAATTCCGACAGTTCGTCAATTTGGTAACCCCGGTTCAATGCTTCCAGCAAGATTAACATCCGCCCAGCTTGGGGATGAATCAACCGTTGGATCAATTCACCTTCTGAGTAATTTTGAGGCTGGTTTGCAATCACGTGGTAACGCGATTCGTCCGTTGAACGGAGTCCTTTTAGTAGGGCTTCTTCCGTCGACCGGCCAATCCCAATGACGGAACCAGTCGATTCCGTCACCGTATCGAGTTGGTGACTGACCTTTTTCAAGACGTTAAATGGCCAAACTGGAATCCGGCAAACAATGTGGTCGAGCACGGGTTCAATTAGAGCCGTCTGCTTACGGTAATTACTTGGTAGCTTAACTTCCGCTAAACTGATGCCGACGATTAGGTTTGCAACGACCCGGGCCAATGGGTAACCCGTGGCACGGGCAGTCAACGCCATCGTACGGTCAAAATACGGTGTTACTTTAATCACGTAGTAGTTTTGCGTCGTCGGATCCAATGCAAACTGAACGTGACAACTGCCGACAATCCGCAGATTCCGCATAATTTTTAAAGTTGCGGTCCGAAACTGTTGGTATTCTTGATCCGTGATGGTTTGCGTTGGCGCAAAAACAATTGAATCCGCCGAATGAATCCCGACCGGATCAAAATTTTCCATCCCACTGATTAACAAGGCCGTATCTTTTGGATCCCGTACGGCCACGAATTCTAGTTCCTTGTAACCCACAATGCTTTGTTCCACGATGCATTGCTTTGTAGCGGAGACCTTAAAGCCCATCTTGAGGGCCCGTTCTAAATCGTCTTCGTCTTCACAAAGTTGGCGACTAGCCTCAATTCGGGGCGCCACCGACTTCACAATGACTGGAAAACCAACCTTGCGGACGACCGCAAAGGCTTCCGGTTCACTAGCCACAACTTGCGAGGCAATCACTGGTTCGCCGATTGCTTTGAGTCGGTTACTCATGAGTGCCGGGTTGACGATCATGTCCACCGTCTCTTGGTTCCACTGCAAAAGTCGTACCTGGTTATTTTTTAACACGTTGTTGCGAATCAGTCCCTGAATCAGATTGACCGCTTGAATGCCACCTAATGATGGAATCAGGGCGTCTGGTTGTTCAGTTTCGATCACCCGTGACAACGCAGCAACCGTCAAAGGTTCAATGTAGACCTTGTCCGCAAAGTTATTTTCAGCCGCAACCGAATAGGCGTTGTTATCAACTAAAACCACGGCAATCCCTAGTTTACGAATTGCCGATCCGATTTGGGTCACAGCTGCATCGTGTTGACCTTCGCGTCCAATGTCGTTATGCCCAGCGCCGATGATGAGGACCTTTTGTAACGCTTGATTATTCACCAAATTGGCCCCCTTGCTTGTTGCATTGATTCAACAAATTCATCAAAAATATCACGAACTTCGGTCGGACCCGGTGCCCCGTCCGGGAAAAATTGGACGGAGAACGCCGGGAAGTCACGAAAACGCAAGCCCTGGATCGTGCCGTCAATCAAATCGACAAACGTCGTGATGAGCTTATTGCGGTCAATCGTTGCGGGATCAACCGCAAACCCTTGTCCCTGTGACGCGTAAATGATTTGGTTCGTAATAACTTCACGAATAGGATGGTTAGCGCCATGATGCTCTGGTGACAACTTCATAATTGAAGCGCCGTTCGCCATCGCAAAGAGTTCGTGACCTAAGCCAATCGCAAATAACGGAATCCGGTTTTGGATATTTTGAATCATCGTTAAAACGCTGTCCGGTAAATCTTGTGGTTTCCCCGGCCCAGTCGACAAAATAACCCCGTCCGGATCCAAATTAATAATTTCTTCCGTCGTCGCGGTATAGGGCAACACGGTCACGTTGCAAGCCCGTTTACTGAGTTCACGCAAAATCCCGTGCTTAAGCCCAAAGTCAACGACCACGACGTTCAAGCCCGTTCCCGGGTTAGGAAACGGCTTGGGTGTTGCGACCGCGGCAACTTGTTGGTTCGTCAGGACGGTCGCACCTAACTGGTCAAAAGCGTGTGCGTCCGCCACATCAACAATACTGGCCTTCATGGGGCCACTGGCACGTAACTGTTTCGCTAAGTGACGGGTGTCGATGTGACTGATGCCCGGAATGTTTTGCTGTTTCAAGTATTGATCCAATGACCAGCGTCGTTGCCGGTTGGTTGAGATACTAGCCACATCACGAACAACGACCCCCTTGACAGTCGGCAAAATCGATTCGTAGCTGTCATGATTGATGCCATAACTGCCGATGGTAGGTTGGGTGAAAGCAATAATTTGGTTATGATAAATTTGATTAGTAATAATTTCTTGATAGCCCGTCATACTCGTATTAAATACGATTTCACCAGTTGAAACCGCTGGTGAGCCAAAGCCTTCACCGAGGTAGGCACTGCCGTCTTCAAGAATCAAATAGCGGTCTGCCATTGCGATCCCTTCTCATTTGTTTGACTTAATTAAAACTTAGTTGATAATTTCAACGCCGTCGTGACCATCGATTTCAGTCACTGACACCTTGATCCGTTCTTGTCGGGCCGTTGGGATGTTTTTACCGATAAAGTCTGCCCGAATTGGCAGTTCGCGGTGACCCCGATCGACCAAGACTGCGAGTGCGATACTCTGCGGTCGACCGCCACCCATCAGTGCGTCTAACGCGGCCCGAATCGTTCGGCCAGTAAATAAAACATCGTCTACTAAAATGACCCGTTTATCCGCAACGCTAAACGTCAGCTGGTAATCGCTCGGCGCGCTCGCAATATCTTGTGGATGATCATCCCGAAACGCCGTAATATCCAATTCACCTACCGGAATCGTTGCACCTTCTAATTGCTGCAACCGAGCCGCAATACGTTGTGCGACATAGACACCGCGGGTTTTAATACCCACTAGGACGATGTCACGAATCCCTTTATTTTGCTCAATGATTTCATACGTAATCCGTGTGAGCGCACGTTTCATCGCCATGGAATCAACAACTTCTTTTTGCATGATTGCCTCCCAAGTATTTATGGCCTACATTCGAGTCACCAACATTACAAAGAAAGACGGCCGGACACAATGTCCCGACCGTCGACGAAAAGTTATTGTTAACAGTTTTGCCTTTCAGTCTCGCAGGGCCGGATTAAAGGACTCTCATTACTGTTAGATTAATGATTCAAGTCGGTTTTGTCAAGCCGGTCAAGCGTTGCTTTAAAAATCGGTGGCAACGGTGCTTCAAAGGTGAGCTGTTCCCCGGTGACCGGGTGCTTGAAACCTAGCAAACGGGCGTGTAAAAACTGGCCCTTACCCTTGATCGTCTTCTTCGGCCCGTATAGCGGATCACCCACTAACGGGTGGCCAATCGACTGCAAGTGCACCCGAATTTGGTGGGTTCGGCCCGTTTCCAAGCGACAACTGATCAACGTGTAGTGTTGATATCGTTTTAAGACCTTGAAATGCGTTACCGCCGGACGACCGGTGGCGACAATGGCCTGCTTCTTACGGTCCTTTGGCGAGCGGCCCAGCGGTGCGTTGACCGTTCCCGTATCTTCCTTAATCACACCGTGGACGAGGGCCACGTACTCCCGCAGATTCGTCTTAGCCTTTAATTGCGCCGCCAGTGACCGGTGCGCGTGATCATTTTTAGCGACCATCAGTAAACCGGACGTATCCTTATCGATTCGATGGACAATTCCCGGCCGAAACTCACCGTTGATGGTCGATAACGGACTATGAAAAAGTAACGCGTTGACTAGCGTGTGATCCGGATGCCCGGGTGCGGGATGGACAACCATTCCCTGAGGCTTGTTGACGACGAGGACGTCATCATCTTCATACACCACGTCAAGTGGAATATCTTCGGGTTCAATTTCCGTTGACTGAACCACTTGTTCGGCCACCGTAATCTGATCACCCGTTTTAACCTTATACTTACTAGCCTGCAACTGACCATTAACCGTCACTTGGCCCGTCTTAATTAATTTATCCACTTGCGACCGCGTCCAAATCGTCTGCAGTCCCGCTAAAACTTTATCTAGCCGCCCACTCTGATCCGTGATCGTAAACTGTTGTTGTGCGGTCGTTAAATCCGCCGCGTCCTGTACCTTATTTGTCAAAACTATCATCCCGCAAAACACCAATCAAAATCAAAACAACGCCCACCGTTAAGCAGAGGTCCGCAAAGTTAAAGATTGGAAAATTGATAAAATCTAATTGGAACATGTCCACCACGTAACCGATGCGAATCCGATCAATGAAATTACCTAAAGTTCCGGCAATCATGAGAACAATTCCAAATTCATACAAACGACGCTGCCGAAGTCGCCATAGTAAATACACCATCACACCTAATGCGACGACCGAAATCAGGTAAAAGAAACTCATTTTCCCCTGTAAGATACTCCAAGCGGCACCGCTATTATGTAAGTTCGTCAAAGACAGTAAGCCCGGCACAATACTAATACTTGCGCCCAGTGCAATATGGCCCACGATGGCTGACTTAATTACCTGATCAACAATAACCAGTACAAACATTAATACCCAATAAATCCACATACGCTGATCCTCACATTCCGCTAAACTTTGTTTAATTATACCAAAAGAAAGTGCCCGTGCGTGGCAGAACCCCTACGAAACACTATCTTTCTTTTAAAAGTAAGTGCAGATCAAAATTAAAATGATTTGCTTATGATTAAATCCGGTCGCCACTGATAGCATGCGGTCGTGGGACCGGGGTAAGCCAAAGAGCCGTCTTGCCCCTCGCTCGGAACCCTTGCAAAAACCACAAGTGTCCCGGACCGTCCGTGGTGTAAAGGTGGAAAACCACCACCTCAACGCCACCATCACGACCGATGCTATCAGTGGCAACCTCCGATAATCCTATACCATAATAACAATCAAGTACCATTTAGCGCAGGCGGACAGAATTGGTATGCTGTGGCGGCAATATTAACCGGTGCTTCTTAGCCGGTTGATATTGCGGAGCACTTCAAAGACGTGGTCTATCGGCTTTGAAGTGAGGGCCCAGACCGCACTTTGGCTGGGACCGTCCCCCATAGCACACCGGTTCTGTCCGCCGAAACGACTAATTTGTCAGCAACCAAAAAAGCCGGTACAACGACCGACTTTTTGATAGACTTCATTTGTTTTAGAATAAGCCAGAGATTTTACCGTCGTCTGAAATATCCATGTCTAAGGCAGCTGGATGTTTAGGTAGACCCGGCATGGTCAAGACATTACCTGTCAAAGCAACGACGAACCCGGCACCTAACTTCGGTACGAATTCACGCACGTTAATCGTAAAGTCCTTAGGGGCACCCAATAACTTCGGATTGTCACTCAGCGAATATTGGGTCTTGGCCATGCAGACTGGTAACTTATCCCAGCCTCGCTTGGCGAACGCCTTTAATTGGCGCTTGGCTTTACCTGAATATTCAACCTTAGCGCCACCATAAGTCTTCGTTACGATGGCTTGGATCTTCGTTTCCAAATCATCGTCAGCGTTGTAAATTGATTTGAATTCACTTGGTTGATCACAAAGCTTAACAACGGTTTGTGCAAGATCAGTTGCACCGGCACCACCTTGACCCCAGACATCGGCCAAAACGGCTTCAACACCAAGGTCGGCACAGTAATCCTCGACCGTTTGAATTTCATTTTCGGTATCGGCCGTAAATTGGTTAATGGCGACCACGACGGGCACACCATACCGTTGCATGGCTGCGACGTGGTGGCCTAAGTTAGCCAAACCAGCTTTTAACGCTGGCACGTCTTCAGTTCCCAATTCCTTTACAGCAACGCCTCCGTGCATCTTCAAGGCCCGAATCGTTGCGACGATCACAACGGCGTTCGGTGCTTGTCCCACGGCTGGAACGTTGATATCCATGAACTTTTGTCCGCCTAAATCAGCACCGAAACCAGCTTCAGTCACCGTGTAGTCGGCTAAGTTCAGCCCAGCTTGGGTCGCTAAAACACTGTTACATCCGTGAGCAATGTTGGCAAACGGGCCACCGTGAACGAACGCGGGCGTGTGGGCCAACGTCTGAACTAAGTTTGGCCGGAGCGCATCTTTTAATAGTAACGCAATGGCGCCACCAACTTTTAAATCTGCCACGGTGACTGGTTTACGATCACGCGTATAACCAATCACGATGCGATTAATTCGCCGCTTTAAGTCGGCAATATTTTCAGACAAGCACAAAATGGCCATCAGTTCACTAGCCACCGTGATATCGAAACCATCTTCACGTGGCACCCCTGACGTAGGACCGCCTAACCCAATGATGGTGTGCCGCAACGCACGGTCATTAATATCAAGTGCACGTTTCCATTGAATACGCCGTTCATCAATATTCAGTTCGTTTCCTTGTTGGATATGGTTATCGATCAACGCTGCTAACGTATTATTAGCCGCGGTTAAGGCGTGCATGTCGCCCGTAAAATGCAAGTTAATGTCTTCCATTGGAATCACTTGCGAGTAACCACCACCAGTGGCGCCACCCTTCATGCCCATGACGGGACCTAAGGATGGTTCCCGTAATGCGATGATGGTTGACTTGCCAATCTTCGTCAGCGCGTCTCCTAAACCGATGGTGACGGTCGACTTGCCTTCACCAGCAGGTGTTGGGTTGATCGACGTAACTAAGATTAGCTTACGTTTAGTTTCTTTTACTGGTAACGGTAGTTTTAATTTAGCCTTGGCACTCCCATACTGGTCAATCTGGTCAGCCGTTAAACCGGCCTTCGCTGCAATTTCAGTAATTGGTTCGGGTGTCACTTGTTGTGCGATTTCAATGTCTTTCATCAATTCCGCCCCTTTTAATCATAATCTGACTCTCATTATACCGAATAATCTGAAAATAGGAACAATTAATAAATATTAGCCTTAGTTAGTTCGGCTATTTAGCTTCTTGGGCGAGTTCGATCAACGCTGTCCGGGCCTTCTTGCGCATTAAAAATTGGTACGCGTTGCCGTCAATCTGAACCTTAATACCCCCACGAACTGGCGCAATTAATTCCAGCTGGTCACGGGGAATCACTAGCCACGAGCGATTAAAAACAGTGCTAAAGATGAGTAAATTACGGTCAATGGAGACCCGGCGTAAACTCAACTGAACAGCCACCACCGCAATAAAGATTAGGCCAATCACGACAAAGGACCATTTAAATTTCATGACTTCGAGCCAATAAATTAGGCCCGCCATGCCAATTAGTAATGTCCAAGACCAAACAATTAGACTTGACGCCCAATTTGGTTGATACTTAAAAGTATGTTTCGCATTATTCACGTTAATAAATTCCTTTCAAGATGGAGCGATAATCATTGCAATTATATACAGATGCAGCCACGACGCCGCAAACTAACCAGAGTGCCGCGGGCATTCTATTAATTGATCAAGGTCAGCAACACCAGTACAAGCAGGTTTTGCCAGACAGTGATAATCATACCGCGGAATTTTTAGCCGCGATTGCTGGCTTTAAAATATTATTAGATTCTTATGGTCCTGACCAGGTCGTCTTCTTTTATACTGACAGCCAAGTAGTTGCTGAAAGCGTCGATAAAGCTTATAGCAAACACTTTGCAGTTGAACTAGCTACCTTACTGCACCTACAGGACCAGTGCCAAGTGGTCGTCACTCAGTGGATCGCTGAAAGTGAGAACCACGGCGCCCACCAGTTAGCTCAGCAAGGATTACACCTCAAAGACTAATCCGCGGGTGTCAGGTAGTTTTCAACTGGTAGCTGGTAGTTATCCCAATCATGCTTGCCTGTGCGCACGTAATCAGCTAATAGCTTCCCAATCATCGGACCAGTCGTTAGCCCAGAAGACCCCAGTCCACTAGCAACTAAAATGTGGGGATTATCTGGCAACGGACCAAAGAACGGCGCAAAGTCACTCGTATAAGCACGAGTGCCCACTTTGACCTGCGTGATTTGGTCCTTACTCAGTCGACTATCAAGTTTATAGCCACTTGCAAATAAATCATTTTCAACGAGGTCGGAAACTTGTAAGTCGTAACCCTGATCATTTTCATGGGTCGCACCGACCACGAGCTTACTACGCGTGAACGGAATAAAATCACGTTCACCTTCAGGCATGAGGACCGGCACGTCATCCCCCCACGTTTCGGGCAGCTGCATTTCAATCAGCTGTCCTTTTTGAGGTCGAACGTCCGCGACGATTTTCATTGGTAACAATAGTGGCTTTAACCACGCACCAACGGCCAAAATCAAGGTGTCGTAAGCTTGCTGACCGTTAACCGTCAGTAATTGCCCTTGATCACCTAACCGCACTTTACCCTTGTGACGAACCAAGTTGCGTTTTTCAGCGTATTTGAGCAGGTTATGGGCGAATTTATCACCGTCGACCCGCGCACCACCACTGACAAACACACCGGGTTGTGGTGCCGTTAGTAACGGAATCTTGTCCTGCACTTCCGCGGCGCTCAGCTTTTCAACGTTGCCCATTTGCGGCGCGGTCTTACGGCGTTCAAGCGCGAGGTCGTACAAGGCCTGCAAATCATCCGGATTTTCCCGCGTGACAACCGTCCCAGCTTGCTGGTAAACGGAATAGCCCATTTGGGTATCCGCAACAATTTCTGGATATAGCGCGGCACCCGCTTTAGCGAGCTGATACCAACGTTTGTTACGACGCTTTGACAGCCACGGTGAAATGATTCCCGCGGCGTTTTTCGTTGCCTGGCCAATTCCTTCATCGTAAAGGGTGACACTTAACGTCGGGTCCGCACTCAAGTAGTAAGCAGTGACGGCACCCACAATCCCACTTCCAACAATCGTTACTTGTTTTTGCATATTGTGACCTCCACAACCATTCTGCCTCTATTTTAGCATATCCGACCAACCGTTTCGTCACATAACCGATGCGTCCCTAGAAAAACTAACGATCGGTTGAGACCAAACTAAAGCATTAGAGTGGGACAAAAGACGGGGTGCTACCGAGCATAGCCTAGGAATACGAATGATTGTACACCTTCAATCGTTCGTATTTCGTAGCTAAGCGGAGGGAGCAGTCTTTTATCGCACGTTTCGACTATAAATGTTCGGAGATACAAAAAGAGTTTGGGCTTTGTCCCAAACTCATGCTTTAGTTATAACGATTAAACAGCGTTTATTTTACCTTACTAATGACACTAACTTTAGCGGTCACGTAACCACCACTGCTGAGCTTAACCCGATATAGATTGCCCTTCTTGATGACCTTACCGCTGATCCGGCTATTCTTAGTCAGGTGACGCACTTTATGCTTCAAAGTTGACTTCTTATAAACGTTAGCCTTGCTTCGAACCTTAAACGTGCCCTTGGAACCCTTCTTCCAATAACCAATCATGTCCTGTGTCCGGACCCAGTGTTTCAGATGACGAACGTAGACAATTTTACGTGAACGGCTCGTTACCTTAGTCTTGGTCTTGGTGATTTTATACGGCTTCAGCTTGGCCGATGCTGGAATCACAGCGCCACCGTAATAAGTCTTGGCTTTTGATGCAATGTAAGCATTTTGGCCGGCCTTATAACTACTGAAAACGTACTTCACCTTTTTGAAGCTAGAATTTCGAGCTTTGGCTGAAATGTAACCGTCCTTATCCATCTTGATCCGATAATAATTACCAGAGCGGACAACGTGACCCGTGACTTTCTTACCTTTAAGCACTTTGGCACCGGTCTTTTGGGTCATCTTCGCATCACGATAGACGTTCATAGTGACCTTGACTTTAAACTTACCGGTACTCTTACTCCGCCAAAAACCAGTGACGTCTTGGGCTAAGACCCATTTGTTCAATCCTGACACATAGACGATTTGTTTAGAACGGGACGTCGTAACGGCCTTCACCGCTTTGATCGTATACGGTTGCTTTCGCTTGTCGGCAGGAATGGCTTCGCCGCCGTAGTAGTGGGTCGCGGCCGGACGAAGGTAAGCCCGTTGACCAACTTTATACTTGCTATAAGAGTACTTGACCTTTGCTACCGCTGGCTTAGCTTGAACTGCCGGTTTGGCAGCTGGCTTAGCCGCTGCTTTGGCCGGTGTTGCTGCCTTAACCGCTGTCGTCTTAGTGGTGGTCTTCTTCTTTTTCTTGTTTAACCACCAATTTAACGAATGGTACTGACTAACGGTCGCTTTATTATACAAGCTGTTATCGACCCGTTGATTCAAGGACGACAAGTAGTAAGTGCTCGTGTATTGCCACAGTGAAAATGGCACCGTTGGCCGGTGAGAATAGTTGGCGATCCACTGCGCATCGAACGCCTGCCGCGCCGAGTTAGCATAAGTGGTTGCAAACGACTGGTAAGAATAGAAAATCAAGTGCTTCTTCGTCAGTTTCCGCATTTCTTGGTACCAAGCTTTAACCGCCGCGTTCGCTGCTGAACTTCCCATCGAGGTCGTTTCAAAGTCTAAAATGTAAAAACGAGTCTTTTTATTGGATCGTTGATAGAAACGTTGTGCTTCGGCCCTTGCGCCCGCCGCACTCTTAAACGTTGCAAAATCATACGAGCCAAATGGCACCCCGTATTTCACGTATAAACTTTCATTATTTCTATGATGATTATCTTCATAGTTATAGCCGTACTGAACCCGGTTGATGACAAAGTTCACTTGGGACTTCATACTGTGAACCTGCGTACTCGTCAATCGACCTTGCCATTCAGAAATATCTGGTATTGGCTTTGCAGCTTGTGCTTGCGTGGTCACACCCATCGTCAAACCAAAGCCCAAAGTTGCTAGCGCTAATCCCCATCCTTTTTTTAATCCCACATTCAATTCACCTTTCAAAATTAAGAATATTATTTAACCTTAAAAAATCCAATGAGCCCAACACCGGTAGCTTCAAAATTTCCCCGTAAAACTAACGGCTGACAGCGTCTTGCCACCACCCGTAATTGTCTTATCTATGTAAACTTTAAAAAAACTAGCAACTGCTGCTAAATTTATGACAACCCTTTGAATATTTCTTACTAATAACTTAACATAAATTAACTAATATTAGCAGTTACAAAAAGATTACAAAAAGTAATCAAGGCCCGTGACCCGTCCACTTTTTTACCTTACCATCTAAGTTTACAGCCATAACGCTTTGCCATCGAATTAATTAAAATGCTTATCGCATCCCAATTCATTAGTTATCTACGCCTTAACAGCAAGCCACTAAAATGATAATATTGCAATTATCGTCACATTTTACGCATAATTTAGTTTTACACTTAAAACTAAGCTCGACTATAATTTTTTAAAGGACTTACTGTATATGTTAATTACTGTTCTCATTCTCCTAGCCTTATTATTAGCACTTGCACTTTGGCTAGGTTACCGTAACTTGCAGCATCCCTATCTTCAACCCGCTAAATCCCTAGAAATCAAAGGTCAGCTACAGTTGCAACACCATGCGCATCAGCAGCTGACCCACCAGGCACCCAAATTACGGGCCCTGTTTGGTTTCACCCAGCTTGCTTGGATCGTCGGGCTTGTGCTCATTTTGATCAGCACTGTTCAATTAGAAACTAAGTTGACATTACTGATTTTTCCAACCGGAACGGCCATTACTAGCGCTATTCTTCTAATTAGTGGTGGGCTACTGTTACTCATTCCGGCGTTGATGTGGCCTTCGCAAAGTTATCATTATTGGGCCCGGCACACTGACAATCATCCCGAGTTCCAGCTGAGCACCGCCAAAGAATTTAAGCGTTACCGGCGCCAAAGTATCGGCAGTGTTATCTTCTTAGACTTGTTCATTCTCATTGCGTGGGTCAGTCGGGCAATCAGTACCAGTACCGCACCGATTCTGGTGATTGAATACCTTGTTATTACAGCCGTTTCGGCGATTCCAATTACGGCCCTGATCACTTACTTAATTCAACTCCCGTACCTTTACCAAGCCCGTTATGTGACGGCTAAACCCGGACAGTCGGTCAAATTCGGAACGTTGACTTACCGCACCAACCGGGAATTGCTCAAACAACAGCCCAAATTAAAGAAACCAGTCTTGCTGGCAATAATTGTCCAGTTGGCTGCTATCGTCTCTTCTCTGATTGCGCTTTGGATCCTGAATTCGAATATTATTAACCCGAGCTTTGCAGTCGACCCTTCCGCCGTCTTTCCGGCAGCCATCTTTGCTTTAATCGCGTTGGTCATTTTTGAAACGTTCGGTGCACTCTGGCCGACTAAACGCTACCATTACTTACAACAGTTAAAAACTGACGCATTACCATTTATGGTACATGACAACGAGCGGTTCAAGCAGTTTCATTACCACTTGTACTATCTCAACCTTTGCGCCGGTATTGCCTGGGTGACGCTCTGGATTGCCATCGTCGGGTCTTACTACTACTTCGGTTAAATAAGTTTTACAACCATAACGACGGTATTAAAACACCGGGTAAGCGTCCGGGACAAAGCTCCCAGCTCGCATTAAAAAAGGTAGTTCTGAGAAATCACATGATTTCTCAGAACTACCTTTTTAAGCTTATGCATACACAGAGATGACGAGCCCTGCTATTCTTCCAAAAAGAAATCGCTTAAAGTTTCCGGCGATAACCGACCACAGCAAGCATCGCCATTAATCCAACACCCGCCAAAGCTAACCACGATGCGCTCCGCTTTTCATTGGTTTGCGGTAATGATCTAGTTGACTTACTCGTTGTCGTTGGCTGCTTCAGACTTGGTTGACTGCTGATTATCTGGTCACCAGCCACACTAGTTTGACGACTACGATTGTCCAAGTTAAGCGGATACCCGCCATCAGTCTGTTTACCATTGCCATGGCCTTCGTTGATCAAATCACCGGCACCATTATCATTTCCGTTGTTTTCGTCGCCAACGTTAACTTGATCACCACTGCCTGGCTGCTCGACATCTGCCGTGACTGTGATTATAGCCGTCGCGGTCACCACATTGCCAGCAGCATCAGTGTACTGATACGTCACTTTGTTAGTCGCGGCTTTGGCTGTTTCAACCACTCCCGTGACGAGCAAATCATCAACGGTCAGTGACTGTCCCATGGCATCCGTTGCCAGAACCAAATTATCCGATGCCTGCCACTTGTCACCAACTTTAAGCTGACTGTCCTTAACTTTTAAAGCGACTTGGCTCATAACGACTTTAACGGTAATTGTTTGTGTGACTTCGTTGCCAAACGTATCCGTATACGTGTAAGTGACCTTGTAATCACCGGCTTTATTGGAATTAACCGTACCCGTTACTTTGACATCAGCTAAGCCGATAGTCTTACCAGCTGCATCCGTCGCGTTGACAAAGTTGTCTTTAGCACTCCAAGTCGCTTTTGGCCCAGCGATAATTGTCGCATCTTTTGCATCCACACTGAGTTGGCTCGCAATCACATGGACAGTAATCGTCTTGGTTGACTCATTCCCATAGGCATCAGTGTACGCATACGTCACTTTATAATCACCGGACTTAGTTGGATCAACACTCCCGGTTACTTTTAAATCGGTGACATTGAGCGGTTTACCGTTCGCATCCGTTGCACTCACAAAGTTATCAGCCGGTTGCCAATCCGTTTGAGGGCCAGCGATTAACTGACTATCTTTGACGACCAAACCAGACTGCGCCTTGGCAACGTAAATGGTAGCCGTCTGAGTCCGTTCATTGCGCGCACTATCGAGGTAACGATAGGTCACCTGATAAGTCCCCGGTGTTTGTAGATCAACTTGACCGTCAACTGTGATTTGATCAACCGTTAACGGTTCTCCGGCAGCATCCGTTGCACTCACAAAGTTGTCAGCTGGCGTCCACGTTCCTTTGCCCGCAATCACCGCCGTATCCTTGACCGTCAACGTCGCTTTAGTCGCAACGACTTTAACCATAATTGGCACTGTAATAAAATTACCCGCCGCATCAGTATATTGATAAGTGACTGTGTAATTACCTGGGGTGTGCAAATCGACAGCGCCAGTGACTTCGACTTGATCAAACGCTAATTTTTGACCGGTGGCGTCCTGTGCACTGACAAAATTAGTTTCGGGGGTCCACTCAGCTCCTGGACCTGCAATCACGGTCGCATCGGTCGCCTTTATTGCAGCTTGGGTTGCCTTAATAACAACCGTCACTGTTTGACTTACGGTATTACCAGCAGTATCCGTATAACTGTATCTCACTGGATAGTCGCCGGCTTTGCTTGCATCGACTCCACCAGTGACTTTGACGTCATTAAATTCGACTTTTTCACCCATGGCATCTGTCGCACTGACAAAATTATCCGCCGCTGTCCATTTCGTATTCGGTCCTGCAATTAATTCTGTACTTTTAGCTACTATCCCGGCTGTGCTAGTCTTTACTGTTACTACCGCGGTCACTGTTTTAAAATTACCAGCACTGTCTGTGTAACTGTAAGTGATTGGATAATCGCCGGCCGTCTTGGTATCGACGCTTCCATCAACTGTTACTGCATCAATAGCCAGATCATGGCCAGCACTATCTTTAGCACCCGTCAAATTCATTGTGGCAGTCCATTCTGGTGTTTTAGGACCAATGACCATTGTTGAATTCTTACCTGTTAAGACCGCTTTAGACGGAACAAGCGTAATTTCAATATCAGCTGTGTGCTCATAGCCTGCATCATCTTCATAGGTGACCGTCAACGTTTGCTTGCCAACTGTATTTAAATCTAATTGATCAGTGTTTGCGGTCAACTTAGCATTTTCGAAGGCGACATCAGTACCATCCGCCGCAGTTAATTTCGTAAGCGCCGCTTTTAAATCAACTTTAGCACTCGGACCAGCAATTATTTGAACGGGCTGTGTCTGAATCGTCGCCTTATTTTCAACTACTTTGACTTGTACGTCATGTACCACCGCATTGCCTTCACTATCCGTGTAGGTCAAAGTGATCGAATAATTACCGGGTGTTTGCAAATCTGGCTGCTTATTCGCCACAATTGCTAACCCATCCGTCGAAACCGGCACACCAGCAAAGTCAGTGGCACTGGCGACACTGTCTCGCCATGACCACTTCGCCAGATCACCAGCAACAATGGTGACATCGCGTGATTTAAAATCTGCCTGGCTAGCAACCATCGTCACAGTTACCGTTGTAGAAACGGTATTACCAGATTGATCAACGTAAGTTAGCTTCACCTCTTGGGCACCCGCTTTAGTTAAATCAAGCCCGGTAGCCGTCACGGTTGCAGCCTCCGCATCGGTTAGCGTGGAACCTACTGCATTTAATGAAGCCGTTCGATCAAGCGCATCACTAACTTGCCAATTTGGGTTTGGCCCCATGTTAACCGAGACGTTTTGACCAACTAAGCTCGCTTGCGACTTTACCACAGTGACCGTCGTTATCTCCTGACGTACTGCACCGTAACTATCTGTATACGACAGAACCACCGTATTAACAACCTGACTGTTTTGACCCGTTGTCTTGACATTGACCATGTCATTGTACTTATTTCCATTAACACTCACGACTTTAACCAAATTATTAATATTGGAGGCTGATAACTCTACTTTCTCGCCTTCACCATCTACTAAACTAGTAACATTGTCCTTAGCAGACCAAGTGCTTTTAGGCCCGGCAATGACCGTAATTGGGCCCACTTCGAAACTAGACTTTGATGCCGGTTCCCACACATAAGTTATTGTTCCAGTCGGAATATTGCTACTGGTGTTACTGTATAAGGACATTAATTCAGCACTTGTATACTTATTACCGCCAGTCGTGCTCTGCCAAGTTTTCTCAGCAGTTGGTACGCTTGGCAAACCAGCGTCCATCCCTAAACGTGTCTGCTCACTCACCGTCAATGACGATAACGCCGTATTATTTGAGAACAGATTTGCAAATTGAGTTGCATTGCTCATATTCCAGCCAGAAATATTCAAAGATTTCAGCTGTGGATCAACTAAAAACATCCCACCAAACGTCATTTTTTGACCATTAGCCCCAACATTCCAATGACTCAAATCCAAAGACTGTATCGGCATATTGCTAAACATTGTATTGAATGATTGAACTTTGCCAACATTCCAATTGTTTACTGGCAACTTGCTACTATCAGTTATTGGGTTAGATGAAAACATCGCTCCCATATCAGTCACGTTGCTAGTGTCCCAATCCTTAATCCCTGAAAGGTCCGAAACCTGATCACCTGAAAACACACCATACATTTCCGTTGCTTGCGAAACATCGATATTTTCTAGCCCATCAATTTCGGTTAGGGGCACGTAGCCTGGATCCGTATCTTTCTTAAAGAAAAGATAGCTTAGATAGTGACCTGCAACGACGTTCTTATCGATGACAACCTTACTAATCACAGCACGAACTCTTGTCATATCTGGCAAATAATTATTGCCTTCCCACGGTGCCATAGAATCAGCATCAAAAGTGCCGGAACCAATCGTCAACAAACCATCACTGGTCACTTTCCACGGACTCGTCCCCCAGGTACCTGATGCCAATACAGTCACATCCGCCGCCTTCATTAAACTAGCTCGCGACAACTTATTTTCCTGAACTGCAGCCGCTCCCAGTGCGTTACTCGTCAATAGATTTAGTTTAGTGACGGTCTGACGCTTCGTCAGTTGTGCCTCAATATCGGGATCGGACACTGAATCAACAGTTCCAATTGCATTAACTGAGATAACCCTTTCTTCAGAGGCACCTTCATTCTCAACTGAAGTTACCGAATCGGATTTTGGTGTGTTTTTAGTTGCTTCGTCTGTCCTATCAGGCGTAATAGCTGGTGTTATCGGCGTTTCAGTAATGGATTGTTCGTTGCTGCTTGCAACAGTTTCTTTGGCCCTGTTAACGGTTTCATTAGTTTTTGACGGTTCAGAACTCGATTGACCGTCCGAAGACGATTCAGCTTGCGAATGACTCGATGAACTATCGGTCTGCTTCGTGCTGCTATCGTCATAGAAAACGTTTTCATTTTGGTCTTGCTCAGTTGTTTCTGTGACCGACTTAGCTTGAGTGACTGCTGTATCAGTGTTAGTCGCACTAGTACTGGCATCCGAGCCACTGTTTACGACATTTGAGTCGTGCTGTCTCAGGACGACCTGTGACTGACTAATTTCACTTTCACTGCTAGTACTGGTCGAGGACGTTTCATCAGCAGCAGTTACGATATCTGCCTGACTCGTTAAAGCACCCATATTAATTGACACAACCGCAATTCCTGCAAAAATCCAGAAACGTCCTTTTTTATACATTTTATAATAACGTTTCTCATTTTGAACTGGTCTAATAAACCTACTCCCCCATTTCCTAAAAGTAGCCTACTAACTGAATGAGCATAAATAATTGCATATAAACAAACTAATTTTCATACGATTCATTAATCCGCCGGCATTCAAAAGGGAAATTAACCCCATATTGTTACTCGTCTATTAATAAATTTAATTACTCTCGTTAATAGATGAGTACCTTTTCTATTTATAAGTTACCACAATAAACTAGTCAAATCCAATTCCAATTAGTTATATATCAATAATAAAATTAATCATATTCACCGTAGTTAATCGGCCTATTCCCCCGTAACTAAAGCGCTTTAGATAAATCACCTAATCCAGGCCACCTGGCTATCAAGTATTCGATAAGATATTGTATGAAATGTTACTTACCGAACGAAATGTTCACGATTTCTCAACATTTAAACGATGTAGCGACTAAAAACCAGCTCAAACGTTCAGTAATCTAGCTTTTCACTGTAATTTACACGTAAAAAAACTGGTTAGACTCACGATCAGCAATTGCAAACCGTGAATCTAACCAGCGCTATAAAATTATTATTTTGTTTTGACGTAAGCTTTATTCGCCGTAAAGAAGTTCCCTTTATTCGTCATGTAGTAACGTGATCCCGTTGACCGCTTGTAAACGGCAACGGTCTTAATGGCCTTGCCCTTCTTATGACGAGCAACCCGATCCGCCTTCTTGAAGGAATGTTTACGGTAAGTGTAGACGTTCTTCTTAGGAATGATCTTTTTACTTGATGGAACCGATTCGTAGTAAGCGTGGTTCGTCTTAGAAATCTTACCCGTAATGTAACCACCGTTTAAGCGAATTCGGTAATAGTTCCCGCTTTTGACCAGTGTCCCGGCGTACGTTGCACCCTTTGGCATCACCGTACCGGTAGCGTGCTTCAAATTAATGTCACTGTAAAGTTTACTCTTCTTACGTAACGTGTAGCTCCCATGTTGACCAACCCAGTAACCCGTTACGTCCTGTGCCAGTACCCACTTATTCAAGCCCTTCAAATAAACGATTTGTTTTGAAGAACTCGTCGTGACGTTTTGCACCGCGCCAATCTTGTAATACTTCTGCTTAACGTTGCTTGGAATGCCAGCACCACCGTAGTAGTTCGTCGCACCCTTATGCAAGTAAACGTGTTGCCCCGCCCGGTAACTGCTGTAAGCGTACTTGATAGTGTTCTCATTCAACCACCAGCTCAACGGATGGTAAGTCGTGACCGTTGCCTGATCAAAGAGGTTATTATCAACGTATTGATTTAATGATGAGAGGTAATAACTACTTGAATACTGCCACAGTGAGAACGGAATCGTTGGCCGTGACGAGTAGTTGGCGATCCACTGCGCATCAAAACTCTGGCGCGCCGTATTGGCATAACTCGTCGCAAATGACTGATAAGAGTAGAAAATCAAATGCTTATTAGTCAGCTTACGCATTTCGTTATACCACGCTTTGACCGCGGCGTTGGTTGCCGAACTGCTCATCGAAGTCGTTTCAAAATCTAACACGTAAAACCGCGTGTTCTTGTTGGCACGGTTGTAAAAGTCTTTTGCTTCTTGGACCGCACCGCTTGCTGAAGTAAAGGTTGCAAAGTCATACGACCCGAACGGTACCCCGTAACGGACGTATAAGTTTTCATTATTAACGTGATGAATATCTTCATACCCACTACCATACTGAACCCGGTTAATCACAAAGCTAGCCTGATTCTTTAAGCTCTGTACTTGGGTACTGCTCAACTGTCCCTGCCATTCAGAAATATCTGGAACCGCAGCTTGCGCTTGCACCGCTACCATTAACCCCACGCAACTCCCAATTGCGAGTAACGCGAGTCGCCACTTTTTAAATAATTTCAAACCATTCGCCTTCCCATAAAACAATTTATATGTAAAATAATATCTATTATTAATTTTACCGGTAAAAGCGTTTAAAAGGTTCTCAAACTGATGTCATTCGCTTTACAATTTCTTTACATTGGCGCCTTCAAATTGTAAAGAAAGTCTTAAATCTCATCTAATTCACCAAAGGCCAAGGTATCCCTATGCCTGTCTAATCAAGCTAACGATTTGTTTTTTAGCCCCAAATCTGTCACAGTATTTATTAAATAAGTAATAAAGTGAGCTCATATTATGATTAGTGTAAAACAACAATCCTTACAAGACATCCCAATCATTGAAGTCGTCGACGAGACGCTTCTGACCCACCCTTTACCACTAGTCGTTTTTTACCACGGCTGGCGGTCACAAAAAGACTTGGTCTTAACGCAAGCCCGTAAATTGGCCAACCGGCACCTTCGCGTCGTGTTACCCGATGCCATGAACCACGGGGACCGCATGGAACCGGTCAGCAGCCTGCCATCTTTCACTTTCTGGAACAGCATCCAAGGTAACTTAGCCGAATTTGACCTCATCATCCAGACGTACCACAAACGTGGTCTGATCTTAAACGACCAAATCGGTGTTGGCGGCTACTCCATGGGTGGCATGACGACTGGCGCGCTCCTGACCCGTCATCCCGAGATTAAGGCGGCCACCATTATCATGGGGACGCCTAGCTTGAACGCCTACGCGCAACTTGTTCGCAATTATGCTATTAAGACCCACGTCTATTTACCAACGGACATGGCCGCTCTGACCAGCTGGATCGATAACTTCGATTTAAACTTGCACCCCGAAACGATTGCGCACCGGCCCGTCTTGTTTTGGCACGGCACCGACGACGAACGGATTCCGTACACACAATCCCGCGACTTCTTTGACCGCATCCACCACGAACCCTACGCCAACCAAGTTGCTTTCATTACGGGCTACCAGGCCAAACACCTCGTCAAGATTCCCCTAATGAATAAAATTGCGAACTTCTTTGACTATTATCTTAATTAGAAACCGGTGTAAACTTTGGCAACCAGTACCACTAAAACTGAATCCGCCGATACTGGCGACTACTTAAAGGTTGCGGCTTGTACCGCCGTCATCCTCCAGTCAGTCCTAACATTGGCCTTAAAACAGCCACTCGACACAACTGATCAATGGGTCATCGGCCTCAGCTATAATGCAGTCAAATTTACCGCACCCGCGTTTATCTTTGGCATTCTCTTTACAACGACCCGGACAACTTATCCTAGCCAGCCAAATGCCTATCCCCACTACTTAAAACGGCAATGGTCGGCCCTATTCATACCGTCTATTTTTTGGAGCACGGTTTACCTGCTAGGGATGCCCCATCTGCAACAAGGCACTCCCTTCCGTAGCGTCAAAACGTTCGCTTGGCAATTCATCAATGGTAACGCCGCCCCACACCTGTGGTACAACACCATGATGTTGCAGTTTATCCTGCTAATGCCGATCTTTTGGTGGTTAGCGCGCATTGCTACCAACGCCGGCCGAGTCAAACTAATCCTTTGGGTAACGATGATTGGCTGCGCACTCTGGGTCACGTTCTACGACATAACGGTTTGGCACGGCCCGCATCAACAGTCTTGGCATTTATTAGACCGGGTCAGCCTTAGTTTCGCCGGCTACGCAATTCTAGGCACCCTGGCAGCTCGTTTTTCTAACCCCTTAGCGCAGAGACTAATCCACCATCAATGGTTGCTCAGGCTGAGCTGGTTCGTCCTATTTGGTTTGACCACTGGGATGCTGATTCACGCGGGACTACCGATCCACCTGAACGTCACCTCGTACATCCAGCCTGCCATGGTTGGCTACGACCTTGCTACCATCAGTTTAATCGTTAGCTTGGCGAACACTCAAATTCACCGCCACGCCCGCAGCGTTCCCGTCATTCACTGGTTAGCGATTTACGCTTACCGGGCCTACCTCGCCAACGTTTTTTGGCTGCAACTCATCTGGGCACTTGGTGGCCGTTGGTTATCCGTGGCGCCCCTGCCGGTGATTGTGGGTTGCTACGTTTTAACTTGGACAGGCTCTTTTGCCAGTGCTTACGGGTTACACCGCTTAGTCCAGCTACTTTGATCAATGAAATACAATAGACGCATCCCTGCAAAATCAAGGGATGCGCCTATTTTGTAACTATTTATAATTTGGCAAGTCGCCCGCCCAACCAAGGGCAATTGCCCCATGGCCGAACCGAACTAGTTTAAACTACTAGCGACTACTGCTGGTCCTATTGATAGGCCCGTCGCCGTTTGAAACAGCCTAATCCTAACAGCATGGTTAAAGTAACGGGCATTGCGACTTGGTAAGGACGTATAAACGCTTGGGTCATGGCGGTTTTCGTTGTCACTTTGACCTTGGCAACTACCCCAGCAATTTGCCGGTTATCAGCCGCCACCGTCCGTGTGACTTGGCGTCGAACTTGTTCATAAACCGTTTTGCGAACCGCTTTCGGCGCCCGTTGCAGCCGGTATTGCTTCAACGCCACCAAATAGTTTTGCTGAATCAATTGCCGGGTTTTAGCGGGTGTGATGAATTGCTGCGACGTTGCCTGGACGTTTTCAGTCTTTAAATGCGTTTTGATTGCCGCTAACGTATCTTGTTTCGTTTTAGCTGAGACTGAAAGCGCCGCGACATCTGACTGTGCAGTCCGCAAAACGTGCTGCTTAGCCGTGACTAAATTCGCTGACAACGCGGACACAAAAATCGCAACTGCTAGTGACGTCCCGATTTGGCGAAAAACACCGATCACACTTTGTGACGCTGTCAAAAGTTTTCCCGTAAAATCACCCGCGGCTAAGACAGTAATGGGGCCAATAATTATCCCGTACCCCGCCCCAACAAGCATCAGAACGATTAAGACCTGCCAATAGTGATTAGGATTTAACTGGCTAAGCCCAACGTAACCTAAAATGATGGCTAAAGTTCCACTGAAAACGACTAACCGGGGACCAACCTTAGCTAGGATAAACCCACTAAGGGGCGAAAAAAGGAAAATCATCACCGAGGCGGGTGAGATCATTAGTGCTGCCATGAGTTCCGTTTTTCCTTGGACCTTAGTAAAAAAGCTGGGCATTAGAACCAATAACGCCACCATGAATACCCCGGAAATAACCGTTACTAGCGCTGAACCCGTAAATTGGTGGTCACGGAACAGCGCCAAGGGCATCATGGGTTGCGACACGTGGGATTCGGTCCAGATAAAACTTCCCAACGCCACCAAGCTGACTGCACCTAATCCGAGAATAATAGTGCTCGTCCATCCCCAATCGCTCCCTTTGACCAGTAGCAACGTTAAACTGAACAAGGCAAGCATTGATAACAAGCTACCCGCCCAATCCAGCTTTTCGGTCCCCGCACGACTGGCCTTGCGATCCAATAATCGCCAGGATAGCCCCAACACTAGTAAAACTAAGGGGACGTTAATCAAAAAGATGCCCCGCCAACCAAAGAACTGGGTAACGGCACCTCCAATCGTAGGCCCAAGCGCGGCCGCCAGCCCCTGCGTCGTTCCTAAAATGGCAATGGCCCCCGTTCGTTTAGCCGTCGTCACGCTTTGAATCCCAATCGTCATGCTGGCTGGAAAAACAATGGCAGCGCCTAAACTTTGAACGCCCCGTCCAACGATTAGCCAGCTCACCCCAGTAGCTAGTCCTGAAAATAAAGAGCCCACGAGGAACAGCCCCAGGCCAAGCAAATACAACCGTGTACGCCCGTAAATATCCGCTAATCGGCCTAAAGGAATGGTCAAGCTGGCAAACAATATGGTATAAATATTTAGCGCCCAGGATAACTGTTCTAAACTAGTTGCTAATCCGGTTTGCATCGCCGGCAACGCGATGTTCATTACCGTTGTATCCAGCATACATAAAAACGTCCCCAACGCCATTGTCATGACGATCTTAGTTGATTTTTCCATTTTAAACGCCCCCTTGTGTGACACAGTATAGGGGACAGCCATCAAACAGATAAATACTTAGGTTACAGAAAGGGAAAGGTTGTGACCGAATGAGTCCTCAAGAGCGCAAACACCAAAACTTGGTTGCCATTTACCAAGCATTACTGCAACTGATGACCGAAAAACCACTGGCCGATATTTCGATTACCGAATTGTGCCAGCGTGCACACGTTTCACGAACTTATTTTTACCGCAACTACGCAAACTTTGACCAAATTATTGGCGCCTTTCAAGAAGACTACATGTTGCACTACCTGCGCCACCTACCTAACCAATCAAAAATCAGTTTGACCGATTTAATGACCCATTATTTTGAATTGACTAAACAAGAAGCGGCGACCAACCGTTTATTGATCAAAAATGATAAGTATGACGTTTTAGTTCAAACGTTTCAGACCGTTTTTAACCTATTCATTAAACACGAACGCATTCGTTATTCGGGTAGTATGGCACTTTTTAGCGAACCCTACTACGTCGAATTTTTCTCCGGTGCCGTCGTTAACGTGGCGGTCAACTGGCTACAACGGGGCATGGTCGAGCCACCCGCGTACCTAGGCCAACAAATCAGCCACTTAGCACGCTACAGACACACCCCATCGAGCTTGAATTAAAAAAAGTTAGTCACTAAAAAATGCCACCGCAACTTGGTGGCATTTTTTTGTATGACATTCTATTTGACTGTAACGTTGGGGCACAGTTTAGAATGTAAGCATACTGAATCAAGTAACCCCCAAAATACGGAAGAAGGAATTTAAAATGTCACATCCCAATAAAAAATTTAATGACGTTCAAGAATGGCTCGGAATCCCTTATGGTACTGCTCGCCGGTTCCAAAAAGCACAACTCGTCCCGTTTGAATCTAACCATGACTATCGTCAAAGTGGACCAGCATCCGTTCAATTAACAGATCCTGCTTTTCTAAATGCCGACCAAGGTGAAAGTGAAGATTGCTTAAACCTTAATGTCTGGGCGCCAAATAATGTCCAAGAAAAGCTCCCCGTTGTTGTTTATATCCACGGCGGTGGTTGGACTTACGGCGCTAATTCCCAAGACACGTCAGATTTATCCGGCTTAGTTGCTAGCGGTAAGGTGATTGGGGTTTCCATTAATTACCGCCTTGGACCACTTGGCTGGCTGGAGTTATCCCAATACGGTGGACAATTTAAAGATGCTAGTAATTTAGGTCTGCAAGATATCGTCCTAGCCTTAAAGTGGATCCACCAATACATTGGGTCATTTGGTGGCGACGCCAATCAAGTGACACTTACGGGACATAGTGCTGGTTCATTCTCCCTGTTAACGCTCTTAGCCGTACCTGAAGCTGACGGCTTATACACCAGATTAGCCGCATTTTCTGGCTACGCCGCCCGTTACATCCCAGCTTGGTGGGCTGAAGAATTAGCAGCTAAAGTTTTAAAAACACTAAAGCTCACTTCGCCAGACCAATTATTAACGGTTGATGCCAAAGCCCTAATTAAAGCGACTAACCAAGCCTTGCCAACTGACGTTTTGAAACGTGGTAATCTAAATACCATTTCAATCGGTATTGTTGAAGATGAATTTTTACCAAATGGCGTCTTGAAAGCTAACCCTGCTGATGTGATTAAAAGTGGCGAACATAAAGATGTTGATTTAATTATCACTTCAACAACGGCCGAAGCAAGTTGGTATGCAGCAAATATTCCAGATAATGTTGATCCTAAAACCATCGAGGCCGTCATCAATGAAATGGTTTATGATTGCCATATTCCACGCAAACAGGCCGAAGCCATCGCTTTACACTGTGGCGCTGGCAAAGCGTCACCACTCGATGTCAGAACCCGTTTCTTTACCGATTATAACTTCACCTTACCGGCTATTCGGGAAGTGCACGATCATGCCCAAGCTGGCGGACGCGTTTATCAACTAAGTGTTGGTCCAGCTGAAGGCTCGCCCGCCTATCATGGCACTGATATGTATGGGATTGTCGGTCAAGCTGCACCTGACGCTAGTCAAGAACAACTCGCTCGTGATAACTTTATTAGTCAAACGTTACTTAACTTTGCGACTAATCAGTATGAAAAGTTATGGTCACCAACGAAGGCAGATCAATTAATGATCAAAGATATTGGTCAACGACCTTACAACGGAAACGAACATGCCAAAACCGTGTTACAACTATTTAAAGGCATTGCTCGTCCATAATTAGGATTTAAAAAAGGTGGTTAAACACCTTTTTTATTTGGCTAAAATCGTTTTCAAAAGAGAGGATCAAATTTTGACAAAGCAATCTTCATTTTTTTCAAAAGATATTATTTGCGTTATGTTAGCAACCTTTTTTTACCAATTTAGTATTCAAGCGGTTAACCCACTAATGAATGGATATGCCCGTAATCTAGGCGTTAATAGTACTTTTGCCGGCATCATTGTGGGCGTTATGAGTATTACTTCAATGTTATTAAGACCATTTGCCGGCAATCTAACCGACCGAATTTCTAAATATCGCTTGGCGCTGATCGGCGGTAGTTTATGTGCAGTTAGTGATTTGGGATACCTCTTTGCTTTCAACGCCCCTTGGCTATTAACCTTTAGAATCATCAATGGTATAGGCTTTGTCCTATGTACCATTTGCCTCGCAACCTGGATGGCTTTTTTAGTCCCACGACAACATCTTGGCGCAGCGATGGGGTATTACGGCTTATTAAACGCGCTGGCAATGGCCATTGCTCCCGCCCTAGCAATCAGCATTTATCAACTTTTAGGGTACAAATTCATTATCATGCTGGCGGCCCTGAGCGCCGTAGCCATGGTTGTTGTCATCCAGTTAATCCATAACCGGGCACAACCAACTATCAAGTTAGAAAATCAACACTTTAAGATTATTCAACGCGACGCCTTACCAGTAGCCATAATCTTTTCGTTGTTATCCATTCCCTACTTTGTGACCCAGGCTGATATTGTGATGTACGTTCAAGAACGTCATTTACATATTACCGTCAGTCTATTCTTTTTATGCTACTCACTGGCATTGATTGTGATCCGAATTTTATTAAAAAATTATTTTGATACAATTTCATTTGGTATTTGGTTTTCTATCTGCATCATTGCAACGATTGGTTACATCCTTCTATTAACAATCATGCAAAACAACTTTGAGATGATCCTGGCAGCTGTATTAATGGCCGTTGGTTTTGGGGTGATGGTTTCCGTTTCCCAATCGACTTCCCTTTTATTAGCGCCCATAGAAGAACAGGGACTCGCTAACGCCACCTATTATCTGGGCAGTGATATTGGCATGTCACTCGGTCCCATTATTGGCGGAATCCTACCCACTATTTTTCCACTCAAATTCTTTTATCCAGTGATGCTACTGATTGTCCCTTTAACCACCATTCTCTATTTATGTAATCGCCGTAAACTCAATGCTGCAGTACAGTATAATTAACTGAAAAGCATATGCTGTAACATGGTAATCGGTCAGGGGGACTTAGATACTTAAAATAAGTGAGATGGCAAAACTTGCAAATACAACTCGGCGAGCATTACTTTTTTATGATCAAAAAAACATTTTTAAGCCAAAGTATACGGCTAGTACTGGCTACCGTTACTACGATTATAGTCAGCTATACGATCTACTATTTATACTAGGGCTCCGTAGCTTAAACCTCTCGTTAGCAGAAATTAAAGCCATTAAAAGCCAGCCACAAGCAAGTCAAACTTCATATTTGCTCAATGCTCAAAGCAAAGTCAATCAAAAGATTGCTGAATTCGTTCGTATTCAACAAGTCCTTGAGAAAAAGATTGAAAAGCAAGCTAACCTTGATAATGAAGTCCTTTATAATCCAGTAATCAGGCAACGCCCCCCAATCACTTTTTGGTGTTCACGCCAATCTATTAATTGTACAGAAGCAGAAGTCGCGCAACTTTTTTCTGAATTTTATAAACAATTAGATACATTATCAATTATGGATACGACCAAATCTGGCTATTTAACCAATTTATCAATTGATCATCCACATGATTATGATGAAGCCTCTTTTAGAATCATTAAAGAAGTTGGTAGCGTTAAACATAAGCGGATGATTCCAATTCTAAAAAAAGATGCTGCCAACTATGCCTGTGTTTTGGTTGATAACACGACTACCGGCATCCATCGCGGTTTAGAGCTGTTACAGACATTCTGTCACCAACAGCTCTTAAAAACCGAGGATTATTTGTGGCAAATCAATTCTGATGAATCCCTTATGGAAAATGGCTTTTCTAAATATATTTGGCTTGATTTTACAATTCTTAATTCGGTCGATGATACGTTGATATCACCAAATTAAGTGCGATCAATTCAATCAAAAATGCCACCGCAACTTGGTGGCATTTTTGATTATGAAATCATTAAATCGTTTTAAATGCTTGGAGGAATTCCGAATCGTTGGCGTGATCCGCAAACTGTGCTGCCGTCCACGTTGCTTTAATCTGGCGATCGGCTAACCACAAAACCTGACACTGTTCAAACGCCGTAACATCCCGCACGTCATGGGTAATCAGCAAGTAAGTCCGTTGTGGATGTTCGCGCATGACGGTAAATAAAGTGGCGACGTGTTGCCGGTCCACAAACGCCGTCGGTTCATCCAAAACAACTAAGTCCCGGTCAACTTGTAAAAATAGTAATAATTGTACTAATTTACGCTCGCCACCCGACAAGTCACCATAATGGCGTTGCCACAGCGGGGTTAAAAACGCCACCGTTGGCGCATCCGCCCACTTAGCTAAATCAGATAACTTCAACCGTAACTGACCCGTAGCGACGCCTAACACTAACTGGGCCACGTCACAAACGCGGGTCGCCGCAAGCATCGGTAATTTTTGGTTTAAGTAAATTGAAGACCCTTGGGGCGTAATCTTACCTTGCGCGGGTCGTAATCCCAACAAAATGTCTGCTAACGTCGTTTTACCGGCACCGTTTTGACCAATTAAAAAGTTCACCTGGTGGGCTACTAGGTCAAAGTTTAAACCGTCAAAAAAGGGCTGCTGCGCTTTAGGGAACGTATACTTTAACTGTCTAACTTTCATTATAATACCTCCGTTGGCAACAAACGCAGGTGGCGATAACTATAGGCCCCAATTACTCCCATCACAACTAACGTAGCAACGTAAGCCGGCCAAAACGCACCCCACTGGGCCGTTGTCAGCAGGTTAAACATATTCATGACTAAGTAGATGGGGCTCAACACGTTCAACCAAACCGTGGTGACGGCCAGGTGCGTACTATTTTCAATAGCCGTGGAACCAATCATCACAACGATCATGAGTGTATTGACCACCGCGTTTAATGACTTGTAACGAATGGGTAAACTCAAAATGGGCAGACAGTAACCAAGCACTGGTAGCGCCACTAATAATAGGACGGCCCATAACCGCCAAACAATCCCGAAGATTGGCAAGTGAAAGACGATTCCACTAACCGCGCCAACCAGCCCTAAGATCACTACCAGTAAGCCCCCGCTAACGAGCATTTTGCTAACTAGAAAGACACTCGGATTCACAACTAACGAGACGTATTGTTTTAAATAGCCCTGCTCACGAAGCATTGCCACGTCCGCAATCACCATCAAGACGTTTGAAAAGATGATCCAGGCGATAAAGGGCATGACCGCGCCAATAAACTCCTGCATCGATAGTGGTTTAAAAAAGGCCGACTTTAAATTCAATACTAAAAAGACGAGTGGTAACACGACGGTGTATAGCAACATCCCCAGGTTATCGAGTGCGGCCTGCCAAAAATAACGGGTATATAGGCACACTTGAACGATATATTTACGCATCTGGCGCCTCCTAATGAGAATTAGTTTCATTATAATTTAATGTTTTTTTAATTATAATGACGTACCCTCCCAAAAGTCAACGTCTCATGAACCACTTGCCATTTTACTAACTAGCCGCATAACAGCTTAGACTTTTCCTGCATTTAATATCTATCGTAATTTTTACAAAATGTGATATAACATAGGTATGAAAAATCCTGCATTTAAATTCTACTGAGGGGGCATCAT
Organism: Lactiplantibacillus paraxiangfangensis; assembly: GCF_036246185.1. Lineage (NCBI taxonomy): Bacteria > Bacillati > Bacillota > Bacilli > Lactobacillales > Lactobacillaceae > Lactiplantibacillus > Lactiplantibacillus paraxiangfangensis. Next base: position 449 of record NZ_BTPW01000008.1, on the reverse strand, counting down.
AATGGCCAGCATTAACTTTAATGATTATCTAAAAGACGTCTCAAAAGATTCCTCGTTCAAACAAACGTACGCGAATGACTATTCAAAACTCGCTAGTGCCACCGCATTAATGCAGGCCCGTGAAGCTGCTGGGTTAACTCAGCAGGATTTAGCTAATAAAGCATCCGTTCTACAATCCACCATTGCACGCATCGAAAATGGCTCAAATACGACCCTTGATACCTTGTCTAAAATTGCTTTTGCCTTGGGAAAGCGCCTAACAATTAGCTTTTCTTAATTAAAGCCCGCACGATTTCAGTGCCTGTAATAGACAGATTGATACAATCATAACCACCCGTCAAACGGGTGGTTTGCTCCAGGGCTATAAGCCCTATGTACTGGCCAGCGTCTCAAGGCGCTGGCTTTTGTGGGTCAAAGCCAAATTGCCCTTGTCACTTTTGCCACCGCTT